>CALJZV010000347.1 GCA_937983475.1 uncultured Verrucomicrobiales bacterium | reverse complement strand
GTTTATTTGAGTCCGACCCTTGTGCTATGCGAAACCTTCGCGCATCCGCTGGCCAACCGGGAATTTCTCTGTCCTTACGCGAGCGTGGTGACAGTGCCGCAGGGCGAAATGCTCAAGCAGATCGGCCCGTCGTTGGCAGTGACGGCAATCACGAAAAACGAGGCTTTTATCGAATCCCTGCTGGAATCGCCCTTGATCGAGCGGCTCAACATCGGGCCGCTTTCGACCATGAACGTGTCCTGGGACCAGCCGCACGAGGGCAATATGTTCGAGTTTCTCTACAAGCGCCGTTCCATTGAGCGGGCGTAGGGAAAACGTAACAGATTTGCCGGGGTGGGAATTGTTATGAAACGATCCAGTTCAATATGGCCTTCTGCACGTGAAGGCGGTTTTCCGCCTCGTCGAAGATGGTTTGGGCGTTAGCCTCGAAGGTTTCTTCATCGATTTCTTTGCCGCGATAGGCGGGCAGGCAATGCATCACCAGCGCATCGGGCTTGGCGAGTTTTACCATGGCTCTGTTAATTTGGTAGCCGCTTAACTCCTCCATTCGCCGGGCAGATTCGGCTTCCTTGCCCATCGAAATCCAGACGTCGGTGTAGAGCAAATCGGCGCCTGAAGCGGCCGCTTTCAAATCCTCGGTCACTACGATGTTGCCGCCGGCTCGCTGCAAAATCTCCAGCGCGGGTTGATAATTTTTCGGCGCGGCAATGCGAAGTTCAAAGCCAAGCTTTGCCGCGGCAAATATCCATGAGATCGGCATGTTGCAGGCCCCGTCGCCAATGAAGGTGACGACCTTTCCCTGGATGGGGCCGCGCTTTTCCTGAAAGGTGAAAATATCCGTCAACACCTGGCAGGGATGCTCGTCATCGGTCAGCGCGTTGATTGTGGGTATTTTTGAATAGGTTGCGAAATCCTCGACATCGCGCTGGGCGAACGTCCGAATGACGGCGCCGTGAACCATTCTTCCCAGAACGCGGGCGGTGTCCTTGATCGGTTCGCCTCGACCGAGCTGAATGTCGTTCGAGCTCAGAAACATTGGCCGTCCGCCCAGTTCATGGATGCCCACTTCGAAGGAGACACGCGTGCGGGTGGAGGATTTGCTGAACATCAATGCCCAGCTCTGTCCGGCCAGCGGCTTGTGCTGGCTGTCACCCCGCTGAAGTTTGAGCACGGCGGAATTCTGGAGAATGCTCTCCATGTCCTCGCGCGGCAACTGTTCGAGACTAAGCAGATGTTTCATGCGCCAAAAGCAAAAGGCACAAAGTTAATTTTGTGCCTTCAAAGTAAGTATTTGAACGGGTTTCAGGAGAGTTTGGCAACGACAGATTCAATGATTTTTAAACCCTCGTCCGCCTCGGCTTGGCTGAGATTTAATGGCGGCAGAATGCGGATGACCTGAGTGCCGGAGGGAATGGACATCAAGCCGGCCTCGTGGAGGCGGGTTACGAATTGCACGGCGTGGGATTTGTCGCTGCCGGAAAATGCCGGGATGTTCTGCGCCAGTTCGAGGCCGATAATAAATCCAAGGCCGCGGGCGGTTTTGACCACGCCGGGATATTTGGCCGCAAGCTCAAGCAATTGATTCTTAAGCCAGTCGCCGGTTATCCGGGTGTTCTGGTCGAGTTGCTCCTTTTGAATGACTTCGAAAATTTTCAATGCCACGGCGCAGGCCAGCGGGCCGCCGCCGTAGGTGGAGCCATGCGAGCCGGCGCTCAACAAATTGGCATAAGGTTCGCGCACCCAGAACGCGCCAATTGGAAATCCCGCCCCAAGCGACTTGGCGATGGAGATGCCGTCGGGCAGAAAGGTCTCCGCGCCGCTCACGCCCTCGAAAATGCGTTGAAAACTTTGGTAGCGCCCGGTCCGGAAATGGCCGTCCTGCACGCTGTCCATGAGCAGCAGCAGCTTTTTCTCATCACAAAATTGCCGCAACCCCAGAAGAAATTCTGGCGTCACCGATGTGATGCCCCCTTCGCCCTGAATGCCCTCGATCATCACGGCCGCGGTTGCAGGTGAAATCGCGTTTTTAATTGCCTCAAGGTCGTTGAACGGCACGTGGCGAAAACCCGGCACCATCGGCTCAAAGCCTTTCTTGACCTTGTCCTGGCCGGTAGCGGAAATACCCGCCAGGGTGCGTCCATGAAAAGAATTGTGCGCGGTCAGAATCTCGAACCGGCCCTCGTCATGGCCAAATTTGCGGGCAAGCTTGAACAAGCCCTCATTGGCCTCGCCGCCGCTGTTGCAGAAGAAAACCTTGCCCGACCCGATGTGATCCACAATCGCCTCGGCAAGCCGGCCCTGATGCTCATGGTAATACAGATTGGAGGTGTGTATGAGTTTCTTGGATTGCTCAACCAGCGCCTCGGTGATGGCAGGATGGGCATGCCCGAGCGAGGACACCGCAATGCCGCCGCCAAAATCGAGATAGCGTTTGCCGGAGGTGTCCCACACGTAGCTCCCACGGCCATGGCTGAGGACAATGTCAAACCGCGCGTAGCTGGGGATGACATTTTTCTGGAACAGGCTTTTGATGGAAGCACCCTCGTCGGAGATGGTTTTCGGCGCTGGAGCGGCGATGTCTTTCATTTATAGATCGGTTGAACTGGCGTGTCGTTAAATTGTGACACTTTGCCTAAAGGGGAATTCAAAAATCGTCAATGGAAGAAACCCGGCTCAACCCAATTATTCAGGCCGGCTCTCCTCGGCTTTGAGAGCGTCCCATGTTTCGATGTAATGCTGGCGGACCGGTTCCGCAACCGCCAAGTCGCGAGGAAGGCGCCGGTTTTTGATCAATTCGATCACGTCAGTTTTGTCTTTGTGGCGACGAAGGGGACTACCCTGCCAACTGTCGAGTTTCAGGGAAATTAGCTCTTCCAACCCGATAACCTTCGGCGTTTCGCTCACAGCGGTCGGCTGCGGAAATGGAACATTGCACCCGCGCTTGAGCACACGGCCGGCGGGCAACAGGTCAATGAACACGCCGTTGCGGCGGTCCCTGACACGGTCCTCGACGCCGGGGACACGAGCGATTGGCCCGCTCAAATCGGAGGTGAGATATTCCAAGGCTTCAAGGATATCCGGCACCACCACATCCACATCCAACGTGACCCGCGCATAGCCGTGCTCCTGCACCGCAAGGCCGCCCGCAATCAAATGCGGGATGTCAAAATGAGCCAGAATCGCCGCCACTGTCCGGGCGGTTTCCTCCAGGCCGGACGTGTTGGTGTTCTCGCGCAGGATGTAGGCGGACGAATCCTTCACGGCTGTAAGCCTCTCATTTCTCCGCGCTTCTTACAACTGGTTTGGGAAACCGGCTACAACACCACTTCTGTCCCGACACCCGCGTCGGTGAAGATTTCAAGTAGAACCGCATGAGGCACGCGTCCATCAACAAAGGAGACTTTTTCGACGCCCGACTGAATGGCTGAAACCGCGCTGTCCACTTTGGGGATCATTCCCTTGTCCACGATTCCGGCTTTTTTCAATCCCTCCACCTCGCTGGTCTGAAGATGTGAAATCACGGTGGAAGGGTTCTTTGGGTTTCGCATCAATCCGGGCACGTCGCTCATGAACACAAGGCGGCACGCCTTGAGGGCGATGGCGGCCTGCGCGGCGGCCACATCCGCATTGCAATTATACACGCGCCCATTCTCGCCACGCGCCGTCGGGCTGATGACCGGGGTGATGCCCTGTAGAATGCATTCAATGAGCGGAGCGGTGTTGACGGAAACGACTTCGCCCACGAATCCGATGTCAATCTTCGATCCTGGAGTGTCCTTGTCGTCGAGCCACAGTTTGCGGCAAGTGAAAATATCGGTGCCGGCGAAGCCTTTGGCCGCGCCTCCCAAAGATTTGATGGTGGACACGATTTCGGGGTTGATCTCGCGGGAAAGCACCTGGTCCACGACGTTCACCGTTGCCTCGTCGGTCACCCGCATGCCCTGAACGAAATTGGCCTTGAGCCCGGCGGCATCCATGGCGCGTGTGATGGCTTTGCCGCCTCCATGAACGACCACTGGATTGATTTCAACTGCTTCCAGAAAGACAATGTCGCGGGCAACACCGTTGCGGACGGCGGGGTCAGGGGAATCCATGAAGCTGCCTCCGTATTTAACGACAAAGGTTTGTCCGCTGAATTTCTGAATGTAAGGCAGCGCTTCGAGCAGCGTTGCGGCCTTGGAAATGAGATCTTGCATCGGGTCGTTTGGCTGTCTGTTCTCTTAATTTACTGAAACTGTGGCAAAGCCATCAGGATTGCCGCAGGGCGTTCTGTATTTCAGACCTGCGCCGACAAATCCAGCCTTTCCTTTCCATTGATCGAAGCGAGAAGTCGGGCCGCGTGCAGCGTGAACGGCAATAGCGGAAGCGGGGGATTGAAGATTTTGTTGACGGCACTTAAAGTGGAAGCAGCAACGCATGGAATTCACATTTAAATTTCTCGAAAAGCTCGACGGGATCCTTCAGACAAAATTGCTGCATAACTTTCGGTTGATTGACCTGATCACTCTGGTTTTTCTGTTGATCCTGGTGGTGTTGGTGGAGCGGTTTCTGCGCCGTTACATTGTCCGGAAACTGCTACGCAAGACCAATCTGGAGCCGGCTTCGCAATTCGCCATTAGCCGCATCTTTGGCTACGCGTTTGTCATTTTCGGCGTTTATATTTCGCTGCAAATCGCCCATGTGGACATGAGTTCCTTCACCATTCTGGCGGGCGCCTTGGGCGTGGGCATTGGCTTTGGCCTCCAGAATATTATCAGCAATTTCATCAGCGGCCTGATTATTTTGACCGAACGGCCGATTTCACTTGGAGATCGCATTGAAGTTGGCGGCGTGGCGGGGCAGGTGAAAAAGATCAGCCTGCGAAGCACCACCGTCATCACCAATGACAACATTGCCATTATCGTTCCCAACGCCAATTTCGTCACCGACACGGTAACCAATTGGAGCCATGGCGATCCCAAAGTGCGGTTTCGGATTCCATTTGGAGTGGCCTATGGAACGGACTTGGAAAAGTTAAAACGATTGATGCTTGAGGTGGCTGCCGAGCATCCCAAGGCAATGAAGGAGCCGGGTCCGGATCTGTTTTTTATTGGGTTCGGGGATAGTTCCATGAACTTTGAATTGTCAATCTGGACTTCGGAAATGACCTTTTCTCCCCGGCGGTTCCGCAGCGAGCTTTATTTCGCCATAGAGAAAAAGCTCCGCGATAACAGCATTGAAATACCTTTCCCTCAAAGAGACATCCATGTGCGGTCGGGATTGCCGGCATCTGAAAAGGCGGCAACGTAGCCAGGATGGAAGTAAAAACGAATGCAGGAGGACCCGAAACACGGCGGGGCAAAGTGGTCAAGGATACAGTCTGTTTTGCGCCGGCACTGGGAGAAGGCGCTGGCCATTCGAGGCAAATTTTCGCTCAGCGAGGAGGCGCTTCATTTGATTCTGGCCGGCGTCGTGGGAGTCATCGGCGGCTTGGTCAACATGCTTTTCTATCTGTGTATTGACTATGTACAGAAGATCGTTTTTGGCAGGACAGGCGAGGTGTCGGAGATGGGAGAGCAACTGGAGCATTGGTGGCAGCGCCTGCTGATCCCGACTTTCGGCGGCTTGGCCGCGGGATTGGTGCTGCACTGGGGACTGCGGTTTTTTGGTAGAAAACGCTCCCCCAGCTTCCTTGAAGTGGTGGTTGCGGGGGATGGGCGTCTGCCGTTTCGGTCAGCCTTGGTCAACGGGACATCTTCCCTGATGAGCATCGGCACGGGGGCGTCGATTGGACGCGAGGGCGCCATCACGCAGCTCACGGCGATGCTGGCCTCGAAGTGGGGACAGTTGGCCAAATGGCAGCCGTACCGTCTTCGATTGCTTGTGGCCTGCGGGGCGGCCTCGGGTTTGGCTGCGGCTTATAATGCGCCGGTGGCCGGGGCGGTGTTCGCAGCGCAAATAGTGCTGGGCAACTTTTCCATGAATTTGTTTGCCCCGTTGGTGTTCGCATCAGTCGTGGCCGCAATGGTTTCCAGGACCTTTTTTGGGATTGATCCGTGGTTGCGAATCCCTCCGCTGGAATTTTCAAGTCCGTTGGAACTGCCCTGGTTCATTTTGTTGGGAGCCGGCTGCGGCGCGATGGGGGCAATTTTTTTGAAGATGATTCGGCGAATGGAGGAGTTTTTCTCCGGATTGAACATGCCCATCTATGTTCGCCTGATGTTGGGTGGCCTGCTGGTCGGCTTGATTGCAATCCAGTTTCCGCAGGTTTGGGGCAACGGCTACTCGGTGACGAATCGGATACTCAGCAGTCAGTTTGGCCTGGAACTGTTGGCGGGGGTATTTCTGGCAAAACTGCTGGCAACGCTGTTCACGGTCGGTTCCGGCGCGGTTGGCGGCGTCTTTACGCCGACGCTATTCATAGGGGCGGCCATGGGGGCCATATTCAATTTGGTGCTGCATGAATTCGGATATGTGCCAGATTTGCCGTCAGGAACCTTTGCCTTGGTGGCCATGGGCAGTATTCTGGCCGCAACGACCCGATCCCCATTGCTGGCGATGATCATGGCCTTTGAAATTTCGTTGAACTACTCGCTGATGCCTGCCCTGATGCTCGCCAGCGTGGTGTCAACCCTTGTGGCGCGTCGATTGCATCCCGAATCCATCTATACAGAGCCGTTGCGACTCAAGGGGCTTGCGGCCGACAGGGATACCCCCGCCACCGGCCAGTCGATTGAGCAAACCGTCGGTGACTTGATGCGGGCGCCAGTCCCGCCGTTAAAGGAAAACGCGACACTTCAGGAAATCGGAAGCCGCTTTCTAACCAGTCCGAACAATTTTCTTCCTGTGGTCGATGATCAACATCGCCTGACCGGTGTGGTGGCCTTGCAGGATTTGAAGGAGCATTTACACGCTGGCAGCGAGTTGGGCGCGGTCATTGCTTACGATGTGATGCGGCCGCCTCCGCCCAGTTTGACACCCAACCAGCGGCTGCTCGAAGCGCTGCCCATTTTGCTGGCCAGCGAGCAGCGAAACATTCCAGTCGTCAACACCTTCACGGAGCGGCGCATAGTGGGCTCGGTGGTTCGCGCCGAGGCATTGGGAATTCTTTCCGAGGCCATCGCTGTCAGCAGCGCCTCGTTGGGATCGCCCGAACCCCATGCGGTTAAAGAAGCGCAAGCGCCCCTGTCAGCGCAGACACCAGCCAAATGACAAGGACCGCCCGCCGCTGACTCATTCCGCGGCGCACCAATTGATGGGAAAAGTGATTCGTGTCACCGATATAAAAAGGTTTTCCCCTTGCGGTTCTCAGCACGACAACCCACGCCAAATCGGCCAGCGGCACTGCCAGCACCAGCAAGGGGCTGAACACCGGCCAGATTTGAGGATCCGTTGATGTGTGAAAATGCGGCAGGATGGCCAGCACGCCCAGGAGGTAGCCCGTGAGATGGCTTCCGGCGTCTCCCAGGAAGGCCGATGCTTTTGGGAAATTAAAAGGCAGGAACCCGCACAACGCCCCGGCAGTCAAGCACGCGAACAGCGTCACCAGATATTGGCCCTTGATGGCGGCCAGCATCCCAAACCAAATTGTGGCAATCGCCCCGACACCCGCGCAAAGTCCGTTCATGTTGTCCATGAAATTGAACGCATTGATGATGGCGAGAATCCACAAGACGGTGATTGCATAGCTGAACGCCAGGCTGGGCACAAAGAGGGTGATGCGAACACCCGCTGCGGCGACAATCAGGGCGATTAAAAGCTGGCCGGTGAATTTGGTTGCCGCCGATAATTCCCATTTGTCGTCAGCCATTCCCAGAAGCAGCATGCCGAACGCACCAAACACAATTCCCGACAACTGAATTCCGCGGCGGCTGAATCCATGCCGGAGGAGTTCCGCGGATTGCGCTCCGGGATGTTCCAGTAACATGTAAACAGCACCCGCAACCAGCGGAAGCGCCACCCCGGTGAAGACGGCCAAGCCTCCTGCAAGGGGCATGATTTGTTGGTGAATTTTCCTGTGGCCCGGATCATCGACCAGGCCCAGTCGCAGGCAAGCCTTGCGCCAAACCGGCAGACTGGCTGCGCAGCAGAGGGCTGCTGCCATCAGTGCCAACAAATACACGTCAAAAGGAAAAGTCATGGGTTGGTTGGCGCGCCCGGTGTTTGCTTTCGGGCGAGCAACTCTTCATAGAGCTTATGAATACTCGACACCATCGTTTCTTCGGAAAACTGTGACCTGACGAGGCTGCGTCCGTTTTCTCCGAGGCGTTCTCGTGTCGCAGGGTTGTTTGCCAGCCTCAACAACCGGTCGACCAAGCCATCCAAATCGCCGGGTTTGAGCAAAAATCCGGTGTCATTGTCCAGACACACTTCGCTGGCGCCATCGCAGTCAAAGGACACCACGGGACGACCCGCCGCAAGCGCTTGTGGCAGCGCGCGCGGCAAACCCTCGCGCCTTGACAAATGCACCAGGGCGTCCATGATGCCGACATGGGACGGGACTTTCTCAGGAGGAATCAATCCAGAGAAAATGAAATGGTTTTCCAAACCGAGCGCCCGTGCCATGGATTCAAAACGCTGCCGCCAAGGGCCGTCCCCAACGAGCAGAAATTTCATGCGGGGACACTTTTCCACCAGTCTGGGCGCGACGGCGAACAGGTCATCGTGGCCTTTTAACTCGAACAGCCGGGCGATTTTCCCGACCACAAAATCGTCGGGACGAATTCCCAGTTTGGCGCGAAGGTTCATGCTGTTGGTCGCGGCCAAATAAGGGCCTAAATTGAACCCGCTGAAAATCCGGGTGTATTGTTCCGGTCTGCCGATGCCCGCAGAGAGGTACTGGCGCGTCATGGCCTCGGCGACCGTGATGAAATGGGTTGTGTAACGGGCCGCGAAGCGTTCCGCCGACCGGAAAACAAAATTGGCCAGGCTGCCTTGGAATTCTCCGAACGAGGGCCCGTGAATCGTGTGTATTATCACCGGCACCCCGGCACGGCGCGCGGCAAGACGTCCAAGGATTCCCGCCTTGCCGCTATGGGTATGCACAATGTCGGGCTTCTTTTGGGAAAATAGACGCGTGAGGTGCCCAAGCGCCTTGGCGTCGTCCAGAGGGCTGACGGGCCGGACCAGTGACGGCACGTTAAAAAGCATGCCAGGCAGGCCGGAGATTGCGGCCTCCAAGGATCCCTCGGGACCGGTCGTGGGGCCGGAAATCAGTTCGACCGAGACGCCCGATTTGCGTGATAGCCCAAGAACCGTGGAAAGAGTGTTCTCCTGGGCGCCACCGACGATAAGGCGGGTGATGACGTGGATGACCTTCATGGAGGTCAGGGCGGGGTGCGGTTTTGTAACTCCCCGAGGCGGGTTGAGACTCTCAGATATTCCTCGGTTTGCTTGGGAGCCGTTTCCAGATAGAGCTTGTAATATTTGATGGCTTCCTTTGTTTCGTTCCTTTTTTCGGCGACCTCGGCCAAGCCGATGTAGGCCATGTAGGGTCTTTCGGGCACTTGTTCCAGCAAGGATTGGTAATCCTGTTGGGCTTCATAAATTCTGCCGCTGTTGATATAGGCTGCTGCGCGGTTCATCAGGGCAGGCGGATTGCCCGGTTCCAGTTGGAGCAGGCGGTTGAGGGCGGCCAGGGCCTTTTCATTTTGGCCCATTTGAATGTGGATGGAGGCCAGATTCAGCAGGGCAAGCTTGTTCGCAGGATGGCGTTTTAGCAGTTGCTCAGTGGTCTGAATGGCTTCATCAAACCGCCCGGTT
>CALJZV010000346.1 GCA_937983475.1 uncultured Verrucomicrobiales bacterium | reverse complement strand
GGGCCTCGAGAATTTGCTGCGGCGTGACGACCGGTTGGGCGGTGGGGGGCGGGCCGGTGCGAGCCATCAGGTCGAGCACCTGGCGTTCCTCTTGCCGGGAGGGATAAACGATTTTTAGCTTCAACATGAAGCGGTCCACCTGCGCCTCGGGCAGCGGATAGGTGCCTTCCTGCTCGATGGGGTTTTGCGTGGCGAGAACGAGGAAGGGCTCCTCCAGCTTGAAGGTCTGGTCGCCGATGGTGACCTGTTTTTCCTGCATTACCTCCAGCAACGCGCTTTGCACTTTGGCTGGGGCGCGGTTGATTTCGTCGGCCAGGACCAGGTTGGCAAAGATGGGCCCTTTGCGCGTGGAAAAGCAGCCGTTCTGCGGGTTGTAGATCTGCGTGCCGATGAGGTCGGCGGGCAACAGGTCCGGGGTGAATTGCAGCCGGGCGAATTTGCAGTTGAGGCACTGTGCCAGCGTTTTGACCGACAGGGTTTTGGCCAGTCCGGGGACGCCTTCGAGCAGGACATGCCCGTTGGCCAGCAGGCCGATGATCAGGCGCTCGACCAGGTAGGTCTGGCCGACGACGACCTTGCTGATTTCGGACATCAGCGGGCGCACAAAGGCGCCGGCTTTCTGCACTTCTTCGTTAATTGCACCAATTCCAGAGTTCATAATTTATTCAAAGCATGATTGCGTTGGGAACAGGACTGAAGGCCGGCTTTGCGGTGAACAAGACCGACCTGCCAAGGCCATTTAATCCTGCGCACAACTGCAACCACAAGAAGCGAAATTATACGTCACAATGGACAGTTGAGCCAAAAAAAGTGTTCAGAGAAAATATAAGCGAAAAAATCTGTGGCTGAATTCGCCTTTAAAACACCTTTTTCGCCGCCTCAATGTCGCGCTGGATTTGGGCTTTTAACGCATCGGGCGAGGGGAACTTTTGCTCGTCGCGCAGTTTTTCCACAAACGTGATTTCCAGTTCCTTGCCGTAAAGATCGCCCGAAAAGTTCAACAGGTGGGCTTCCACGCGTCGTTGCGGTGCGGGGTTATCCAATGTGGGGCGAACGCCGATGTTCAGCGCGGCTCGGTATAATTTTCCACCGGTTTCGGCATGGACGGCGTACACGCCATTGGGAGGCAGCACCAAGCCTTCGGTGCTTAAATTAGCGGTAGGAAATCCCAGTTGGCGTCCCAGTTTGTCGCCCTCGACCACGGTGCCGGAAAGTGACCACGGTCGCCCAAGCATCTGGCTGGCAGCGTCCAGGTGGCCAGCGCGGATGGCGTCGCGAATGCGGGTGCTGCTGACGCGCTGGCCGTCCAGGGCGACGGCGGCAAGGCCATGGACCGTAAAGCTAAGTTCCTGTCCAAGTTGTTTCAACAAGTCCACGTTGCCCTGGCGCTTGTGGCCAAATGTAAATGAGCTGCCGACACAAATGCTGTGGATATTTTTGAAATCCAGGGCCAGTTGGCGAATAAAGGTTTCGGCGCTGATTTGGCTGAATGCTTCATCAAAATGAATCAACAGCGTGGTATGGATGCCCAGGCGTTGAATGACCTGAAGTTTTTTGGTCAGCGGATAAATAAGCGGCGGTGTCCGGTTAGGCGCCACCACGGTGTTGGGGTGCCGGTCAAAAGTGATGGCCACCGCGAGCCCCTCATGTTGCTGGGCGTCGGAAATGGTTTGGCGGATTACTTGTTGGTGGCCGAGGTGAACGCCGTCGAACACGCCGATGGCAACGCAGACTTTGCGCCCCGCGGGATTCAATTCGTTTGAATGGCGGATGACGTTCATCGGTGGCGGATGGGTGACTTCAGTTTCCAGAGGCGAGTTTAAGGAAGGGGATGACGCGGTTTTCCAGTTGCGCCGGTGATATTTTCAACAGTTCCTCCAGCGGAAGCGAATCTTTGGCGTCAAATTTGCCCGAGACGGTGCGCCGCAGCGCTGTCAGGTGCGCTCCGCAACCGATTTTTTGGCCCAGGTCGTGCGCGATGCTGCGAACGTAGGTGCCCTTGGTGCAGGCGATGCGGAATTCAGCGTGCGGCTCGGTGTAGC
The DNA here is from genome assembly GCA_937983475.1 of uncultured Verrucomicrobiales bacterium. Classification (GTDB taxonomy): domain Bacteria; phylum Verrucomicrobiota; class Verrucomicrobiia; order Limisphaerales; family JACDHS01; genus CALJZV01. The sequence continues at coordinate 7,718 of CALJZV010000346.1, read as the reverse complement.
TGGAGAAGCGGAAATTGTAGATGTGCACCAGCCGTGGCTTGCGTTCGACCTCAATGCCTTTGCGGGCAAGCTTGTAGAGCGGCACGCCATCCTTTTTGACGGCGGACACCATGGGTGGCGTTTGCAGCAGGTCGCCAATGAAGGTGGCGCTCAATTCGTTTAATTGATCCAAGGTCAAAGGAGGCACCGGCGCGGTGGCGACGATTTCTCCGTCGGAATCGTAGCTGTCGGTGGTTTCGCCAAACTTGATGGTTCCCTCGTACACCTTGTCGTCGCTCATTAATTTTTCGGAGAGCTTGGTGGCCTTGCCAAGGACGATGATCAATAAGCCGGTGGCGTTGGGGTCAAGCGTGCCGCAGTGGCCTACTTTTTTGATTTTAAACCGGCGGCGAATGGCGTCCACCACGTCATGCGAGGTCGGCCCGGCGGGCTTGTCAATAAGCAGAGCGCCGTCGAAAGAGTCAAAGTTTTCCATGCGTTCAGGAGGCCGAGGCGTCGAGGGCTTTTTTGATGGCGCCGATGACGCGCCGCTGGACGGTCAGGGGTTTGCCGTGAATGCGCGCCCCCGCGGCGGCCTTGTGTCCGCCGCCTCCGAATTGTTTGGCAATTTCGTTGACGTTAACCTTGCTGTTTTTTGACCGGAGGCTGATGCGGGTCAATTCCGGATCCAGTTCCTCGAAAAGGCAGGCGACTTCCACCGGTTGAATGTCCCGGATGTGGTCAATCAGCCCCTCGGATTCATCGGTGATGGCGCCCGCGCGGGAGAAGTCTTTTTTCTTCAGCCAGAGGTACGCCACCTGGTTGTCGTGGGTGAGGCGGAATTTGTTGTAAAGATGTTTGAGCAACCGCACGCGGGAGAGGGGATGGGATTGGTACACTTCGTCGCAGATTTTTGCGAGGTCCGCGCCGCGTTTCACCAGCTCGGCCGCAGTGTGGTAAGTGTGCGGTTGGGTCGTGGGGTATTGAAAGGAGCCCGTATCGGTGGAGACAGCGGTGAACAGGCAATCGGCGATTTGGGAGTTGATGGGCCAGTTGGCGGCCTTGAGCAGTTTATAAATCAGCTCGCCGGTGGAGGCTTCCCGTGCGGAAATCCAGTTGAGGTCGCCGTAACGGGTGTTGCTTTGGTGATGGTCAATGTTGATGAGTAACTTGCGTTTTTCGATGCACTGGCCCGATTTGCCCAACCTCTCGAAGCTGGCGCAATCGGTCGCAATCACACAGTCAAACTCCAAGCCGCGCCTGGGTTTTTGAAGAAGATGGTCGGGGTCAAGGAAGGCGAGCTTGGCTGGCATTGAGTCCTCATTCCAGCAGGTGACTTCCTTGTTGAGATTTTTCAGGGCGAGAGAGATGGCGATTTGAGAACCGATGCAATCGCCATCGGGCCGAACGTGGCCGACGACGCAAAAGGTTTGATGAGTGCGAATCGCTTCGATGATGCGGCTGACGATTTTGGGAGTGGATTTCATTCGGGCGGGGACGATTTGTCCAATTCGTCAATGATTTCCAGGACACGATTGCCGCGCTCAATGGAGTCATCAACGATAAACTTGAGTTGAGGGGTGTATTTCAAAACGACCGTGCGGGCCACGATTCCTTGAAGGCGCTTGCGTTCGGACTCGAGCAGGCTGACGGCGCGTTTGCGTTGGTCCGCAGTCCCCAAAATGCCGACGAACACCGTGGCTGAGTGCAAGTCGCTGGAGATGGCGACCTCGTTGACGCTGATTAAACCCGCCTCGCTCATCGGCAGTTCGCGCCGGATGATTTCACCTAACTCGCGCTTGAGCAGCGCCCGGACTCTTTCCAGTCTCAGTGACATAGGCACCTCTCATGCACGTTAAAGTTTTTGGGCGACTTTTTCCACCGTGTAGCACTCGATGATATCGCCGGTTTGAAATTCATTAAAGCCATCAATTCGGATGCCGCATTCCATGCCGGCGCGCACTTCGTTGACCTCATCCTGGAATCGTCGCAGCGAGAGGGTTTGGCCCTCATAGATGACATTTTTTCGGCGGATGAGGCGCACCTTGCCGCGGGTGATGCGGCCGCTGGTGACGCTGCATCCGGCCACATTGCCGCCCTTGGAGAGGGCGAATATTTGACGAACCTCGGCCGAACCGGTGACTACTTCGCGAAGGATAGGCTCCAGAAGTCCCGCCATGGCCTCCTTCACCTCATCAATTAATTCATAGATGATCGAATATAGCTTGATTTGGACGCCTTCTCGTTTGGCCAAGTCGGCCGCGCCGCTGTCCACGCGGGTGTGAAATCCAAGCACAATACACTCGGAAGCGGACGCCAGCATGATGTCAGACTCAGTGACGGTTCCCACGGCGCTGTGGATAACCTCAAGTGAAACCTTGGACGACTCGATTTTTTTGAGCGCATCCACAATGGCCTCCACCGAGCCCTGGGTGTCGCCCTTGACGACGACTTTGAGTACTTTGGCCTGAGTGGCGTCCAAAGTGGCAAAAAGATTTTCCAATGTGACCTTGGGGCGCATCTCCGAGGCGACCTGCTTGGCTTTCTCGGCACGTTCACTGGCAATCTCCCGGGCGGTTTTTTCATTTTCCACTGAGGAAAATTCCAAGCCGGCTTCGGGCACGCCATTGAGTCCCAACAGTTTGACAGCCACGGAGGGCCCGGCCTCCTTAAGTCGTTGGCCTTCCTCGTTGATCAATGCGCGAGCCTTGCCCCAGAAATGGCCACAGATGACGGCGTCGCCTACGCGCAGGGTGCCTTTGCGAACCAACACAGTGGCGGTGGGGCCGCCGGGTTCAAGTCCCGATTCGATCACGTTGCCTTTCGCTGCCCGATCAGGATTGGCCTTTAGTTCGAGCAAGTCGGCTTGGAGTAAAATCATCTCCAACAGCTTGTCCACACCTTGCTTGGTGATGGCTGAGACATCCACGAATATCGTGTCGCCTCCCCAGTCATCGGGTGTGAGACCCTTGTCCTGGAGTTGTTGGCGCACTTTGAGCGCATTCGCATTGGGATGATCAATTTTATTAACGGCAACAAGAATAGGCACTTTCGCCGCTTGGGCATGGCTAAGGGCTTCCAGCGTTTGCGGCATGACGCCGTCGTTGGCAGCGACAACCAGAACCACAAGGTCGGTGACATTGGCGCCGCGTGCGCGCATGGCACTGAAGGCGGCGTGGCCTGGAGTGTCCAAAAAGGTTATTTGTTGGATTTGGCCTTTTTTCTCCGGATGTGGAAAGGAAATTGTGTAGGCGCCGATGTGCTGGGTGATGCCGCCGGCTTCTCCTGCGGCGACGTTGGCCTTGCGAATGACATCCAGTAATGTGGTTTTGCCGTGGTCCACGTGCCCCATAATGGTGACAACCGGGGCGCGGGGTTTTAGATCCTCGGGCTTGTCCTCAATGTCCACCTCCACTTTTTTGGCCGGCGCGTGAACAATGCCCGCGCCCCGCTCGCGTTTTTCAACTTCAAATCGAAAGCCGTACTTCGCGCAGACTTTTTGAGCGACGGGCTCGTCAATGGATTGATTGACGTTCGCGAACACGCCCATTTCCATGAGATCCGCAATCAGCTTGAACGGCTTGATTTTTAATCGTTCCGCCAAGTCGCGCACGATAATCGGCGGCTTGATGGTGATCAATTCGGCGCCTGAAGGCAGTTCGATTTTTGACTTCGCTGCTTTTGGCGGTTCCGCGCCCCGGGTTTGCATCCTTTGGCTGGGCAGCGATGGTCCGCCTGGGGCTGATGGTGTACCCCGACCTCCGCGAAGGTCCCCACGGCGAGGGTATTCCTGGCGTGCCGGCGGTGTTGGACGAGGGGGAAGCTTGACGCTGCCGACTTTGTCTCCGATGCGGGGTCCCGGCTTGGGCGGAAGTTGAATGAAGCCGACTTTTTCACCCACCTTTGGTTTGGGCGGAGCCGCTGGTGTGGATGGAGCTTCTAAAGCTTCTTCCTCGACGGGTTTTTCCTCGGCGGGAGCGGCTGGTTCTGCTTTTTTTTCTGGGGCGGCCTCAGCTTCGACGATTGGAGGAGCTTCGTTGGCTGCTACTGGTTCGTCAGCCACCTCGGGCTCAGTGGGGCTGGAAGTCGCAGTTTCTGGCTTGGCGGCAGTGGGCGCTTGTTCCGGTTCGGGCTTTTTGGCTTCCGGTTCTGGAGGCGGCGGTTCCGTGACGATTTTGATTTCAGGCTCGGGGGGGGGGGCGGGCGGTTCCGGCGGTTTGGCGCCACCCAATTGTTCTTCAAGATACTCAGCGGTGATTTTGTCGAGTGAACTCGACGGCACCTTGGCGGGGATGCCCAGTTCCTTTGCCTTTGCAAGGACCTGCTTGCTCTCGATTCCCAGTTTTTTGGCTATGTCGTAAATACGAACGGGCATATAAAAATTCCTGCCGAATTTGCCACAATGTGTTCATGTGATTCACATTTTGACGGTGTGAACCAGTTGTTTACCCGGCGACGGGTGTCTGGCCCAATTCCGAACTGCGGCGTGCGGCTTCGGCTTTGACGGCCTCAATGATGCCGGCCGCCTGCTCTTTGATTTCAGCAATTTGTTCCAAATCGTCTTGGTCGGCTTGAGCCAAATCCTCAAGGCTTAAAAATCCATTGTGGACCAGCACGTCAGCCTGCTCTTTGGTGATGCCCGGAACGGCAGCCAGATTCTGGACTGCTTGGGCAACTTTTTCCTCAAATCCCATGGTGGCAACGGCTTCGGCTTCGATATCCACCTGCCACCCGGTCAATTTGGAAGTCAGGCGGGCATTCTGGCCGCGTTTGCCAATGGCCAGGGAAAGTTGGTCTTCGCTGACCAAAATTTTGGCCCGCCGGCTGGCTTCGTTAATCTCAAAATTCTTGAGCTTCGCTGGTGCCAAGGCATTGGAAATATAAGTTTTAACATTGGGATCCCAGCGGATAATGTCCACTTTTTCATTGTTCAGCTCCCGAACAATGTTTTTCACGCGCTGGCCGCGAAGGCCCACACAGGCACCGACCGGATCCACTTTTTCGTCCCGGGTGTAAACCGCAATCTTGGTCCGGAATCCTGCCTCACGGGCGATACCCTTGATTTCAATGGTGTTGTCCGAGATTTCCGAAACTTCAAGCTGGAACAATTTAATGACGAATTGGGGATCTGCGCGTGAGAGAATGATTTCAGGGCCGTGCGGTCCGGTTTCCACAGCCTTGACGTAACAACGAATGCGCTCGCCAATTTGATATTCCTCGGTTGGAACCCGCTCTCGGTTGGGCATGATGGCTTCGTAACGGCCAAGATCCACAATGACGTCGGACCGCTCGAAACGTCGGACGGTGCCGCTGATGATGTCTCCGACGCGGTCTTTAAATTCGCTGAAAATCAACTGTTTTTCCGCCCGGCGAATGTGCTGCATGAGCGACTGCTTGGCATACTGAGAAGCGATTCGCCCGAAATTGGCTGGGGTCACCTCAACTTCGACCTCATCGCCCAACTGCGCCTCAGACTTGATGCGGCGGGCGTCAAATAGGGAAATCTGCTCCTGCTTTGAGGTAACTTTTTCCACCACAACGAGCTTGGCAAACGCGCGGATGTCCCCTGATTTGGGGTCAATTTCGACCCGCAATTCCCGCGCCGGCCCGATGGCCTTCTTGGCGGCGCTTAGCAAAGCATCCTGAACCGCGCCGACAAGGACATCCCGGCTGATGCCTTTTTCGCGCTCCCAAAAATCCAGAACCGCTAGAAAATCTGCGTTCATATCATCCTTCCATCCCCTCTCAGGGGAACAAAAAAGTCGGTAGAATTGGTTTCTCCGACTTGGCACGCTGGTTGACCAGCAACATCTTTACCGCGCTAAAAATAGCCCAGCGGCATAAACCGTCAAGTTTCAAAAAATTATCTTCCTTTGTTGGGTAAAGCATTCAGGGAAGTCGGCATTTTTCCAGTTTGACTTGGCTCTACGGATTTATGGCATCGTTACCGGCATGAACCTGTTTTCCCCGCGAGCCCTTTTGGCCGGCTTGATTTCCTTGATCCCGTTGGCCTCTTTTGGCGGCGACTTTCAATTCAAGAATGTCACAATCAATGTCCCGGACGGATTCACCGTTGAACTGGCCGCCGCGCCCCCGCTGGTCGGCTATCCCATGATGGCCTGCTTTGACGATCGCGGCAGGCTGTTCATCGCCGAGGCAGGCGGCACCAACGGTGTCATGGAAGTCCTTGAGAAAATAAAACCCAACTTCATCCGCATGCTGGAGGACACCAACGGCGACGGGCGCTTCGACAAAAGCACCATTTTTGCGGGCGACTTGCTGATTCCCAATGGCGCCCTCTGGCACGACGGAGCGCTTTACGTTGCCGAACCGCCCGGCATCTGGCGTTACACGGATGTCGATGGCGACGGCGTGGCGGACAAGCGGGAACACATCGCAGGAAAGGTTCGTTCCAACGGCATGTCCTCGACGTTGCATGGCCCGATCATGGGTCCGACAGGTAGGTTTTTCTGGTGCAGCGGCCAATCGGGTTACAGCCTCGACAAGGACGGCGAACTGCCGCCTGGCCGCATTGCGCCGGGCGTGTTCTCGCTCCGCGCCGATGGAACCGAGCACGAAGTGTTCGCTGTGGGTGGCCTGGCCAACCCGGTGGAAGTGGCTTTCAGCCCCGAGGGCGAAGTCTTCGGCACGGTGGCCATCCTCGACCGCCCGGATGGCGCGCGCCACGACGCCCTGATGCATTGGGTTTACGGCGGCACCTATCACATCAGCGCCAACGATCCCAACCCGCTCAAGCGCACCGGTGATTTCCTGCCGCCGCTCAGCCATGTGGGCCAGGTGGCCCCTTCCGGTGTGATGCGCTACCGGGGCAGCCAGTTCGGGAATGAATTCCGCGACAACATTTTCTGGGCGCATTTTAACACCCACAAAATTGTCCGCACTCAGTTGCAGCGGCACGGCGCGACCTTCAAATCGGTGGATGAAGATTTCTTTGTCGGCGACAACGTCGATTTCCATCCCACCGACGTGCTGGAGGATGCAGATGGAAGCCTACTGGTGATCGACACCGGCGGCTGGTTCCGCCACGGCTGCCCCACATCCCAGATCGCCAAGCCGGATGTTCGCGGAGCAATCTATCGCGTCCGCAAAACCGGAGCGCCGGTCGTCGCCGACCCGCGCGGAGCAAAGATTCCCTGGGCCAAGGCCAAAGCCGATGATCTCACAAAACTTCTGGGCGATTCCCGCCCGGCGGTGGTGGAGCGAGCCACGTTTGAGCTGGTCAAAAAATCAAGGAAGGCCATCTCGCCTTTGGAGAAAGTATTGCAGAAAGACCAACGGGTTGAAGTCCGGCGCAATGCGGTGTGGGCACTGGCGCAACTGGACGAATTTGAATCCCAAACCTCTCCCAATTCCGTTACGGCTAAAAAGGCCCGCACTGCTCTGCTGACGGCGCTGACTGACGCGCATCGCAGCGTGCGGCAGTCCGGGGCGCACGCCCTGGGCATCGCGCGCGCCCGGGAAGCGGTTCCCCAGTTGGCCAGGCTGGTAGAAAAGGATCCCGAGCCGTCGGTTCGCCGAGAAGCCGCCACAGCCCTGGGCCGCTTTGCCGATGCCTCGGCTGTTCCGAGCCTGTTACAGGCCTTGCGCGAGGACAACGACGCCTTTCTCACTCATTCGCTCATTTACGCGCTGATCCAGATTGACCGGCCTGATTTGACCGGGAAGGGGCTTGCCGAAAGCAACACCCGCGTCCGGCGCGGCGCTCTTCTCGCCCTCAA
>CALJZV010000345.1 GCA_937983475.1 uncultured Verrucomicrobiales bacterium | reverse complement strand
ACTGCAGCATCGCGCCGACAAATAGACAGGCGGTCACATAGGCTTTGGAAATGTCAATTGACTGAATTTTGGCCGCTGCTATAAAGGCTCTGAAGAGCGCCAGCGCGGTCAAGGCCGCCGAGCCAATGGCAAAGCCCTGGCCGATGGCTGCGGTGGTGTTGCCGTCCGCGTCGAGCTTGTCGGTGCGTCCGCGGACTTCCTTGGGCAGTCGGGACATTTCAGCAATGCCGCCGGCGTTGTCGGAAATCGGCCCGTAGGCGTCCACAGCGAGCTGAATGCCCGTATTGGCCAGCATGCCGACGGCGGCAATGGCGATGCCGTAAAGGCCCGCCAACTGGAAGGAGGCAATAATCGCTACCGCGATCAAAATAATCGGGATGGCCGTGGACATCATGCCCGTGCCCAGGCCGGAAATGATGTTTGTCGCCGTGCCGGTGAGCGATTGCTGCGCGATGCCGACGACCGGTTTCTTGTGTGTGCCGGTGTAGTATTCGGTCACCATGCCGATCAGCAGCCCCACACCCAGGCCGACGATGGTGGCCCAGAAAACACCCGTGGCCTTGATGACTTTGCCGGTGCTGTCAGCCCATTCCGCCGGGAGGGTGTTGGTGATGACAAAATAAGAGGCCACCAGCATCAGTGCTGCCGCGACAAACTGGCCGGTGTTCAGGCCGGTCTGCGGGTTGCCGCCTTCATGAACGCGAACGAAAAAGGTGCCAACAATCGAGGCCACAATACCCGTGCCCGCCAGAAACAGGGGCAGCAACACTGCCGAGAGCCCGCCCATGCTGTCGGCGGAGGTAAAGCCGGTCATCCCGATGAAGGTCGCGCCCAATACCATGGTCGCCAGAATGGAGCCAACGTACGATTCGAAGAGGTCTGCGCCCATGCCCGCCACATCGCCGACGTTATCACCGACGTTATCCGCGATTGTCGCGGGCTTCAGGGGTTGATCCTTGGGAATGCCCGCTTCAACCTTGCCGACCAGGTCCGCGCCGACGTCCGCCGCCTTGGTGTAGATACCGCCGCCCACACGGGCAAACAACGCGATTGAGGACGCGCCGAAGGAGAAGCCCGCCAGAATGGTCAGCACGCGGTCCATGTTCATGCCCTGCATGTTCGAATAGAGCAGGAAGAGGCCGCCCAGACCGATCACGCCAAGTCCAACCACGCCCATGCCCATCACCGAGCCGCCCGCAAAGGCCACTTCCAGAGCGCGGCCCAGGCTGACCCGCGCCGCATTGGCGGTGCGCACATTGGCCTTGGTGGCGACTTTCATGCCGATAAAGCCAGCCAAGGCCGAGCAGAGGGCGCCCACGACAAATGAAAGGGCGATCAGCGGGCTGGAGTTCTCCGCTCGGGCGCCTTGGATGCCCAGCAGCACCGCGACGACAACCACGAAAATTGCCAGCACGCGGTATTCGGCCTTCAAAAAGGCCATCGCGCCCTCGGTGATGTAGGCCCCGATGCGGCTCATGCGCTCAGTGCCCGCATCCTGCTTGGAAACCCAGGCGGTGCGAAAATACGTGTAGGCCAGCGCCAGCAGGCCAGCCAAAGGAACGAGATAAACGATTTTGTCCATAAGAGGTTCGTTAATGATTTGAGTTGAATGGAGTTAGAAGTCCCGGATGGAGTCCGGCCAATGAAATCGTCCGCATGAATGATTCACAGCCATGCCTTTGACAAAAACCCTGTGCCGCCGAAAAGCGGGGGCCCATCGGCTACAACTGCTGATTGAAACTGGAAACATCACGTGACGATTAACTTTCCTGATTATCAAAGGCTGTGGATATTGCAGAGGGGGCTTGTCTTTGCCAACTTTTTTCTGCCTTGTCCGGCCATGCCCATGGGCAAATTTAAAACAGGCCAACGCCATTAGAATTTCTTGGGCCGCAGCACCCGCACGTCCGATTCAAAGGCAATCATGCCAAAGCGCGGGAAGAAGTCCCGTTCCAGCTTCTCCATCAAGGCCGCCGCGACGTCCGGTTGCACGATGGTCTCAATCTGGATGTTGGCGAATTCCTGGATTTCCGCCGTGCGCTCTCCGCGGGAACCCTCGCCTTCCACTTGGAACAGAGTGTAGCCGTGCGCTCCCGCCTCCCGCAGGAGCTTTTTCACCGGCTCTCGCGCGTGCGCCTCGCAAATGATCGTCACCAGTTTCATCGGGTGTGTGTTCATGGCTCAAGCATACATCCACCGCGCCATGGCCAGATACAGGGGAATCCCCACCGTGATATTGAACGGAAAGGTAATGGCCAGGGCGGAAGTGAGTGAAAGGGTGGGATTGGCGTCCGGCAGCGACACACGGATGGCTGCCGGCGCGGCAATGTAAGAGGCGCTGGCCGACAGCACGCCCATCAGCGTTGCCCCGCCAAGCTCCAAGGCGGTGAGCTTGCCCAGCCACACCCCCAAGGCGCCGTTGATCACCGGCACAATTATCCCAAAGGCCAGGAGAAACGGCCCAACCTTCCGGAGATCGCCCAGACGACGGCCGGCAACTATGCCCATTTCCAGAAGAAACAACGCCAGCACTCCCTGGAAGGGCGTGACAAAAAACGGCTCCACCTTGCTCATGCCCCGCTCGCCGCAAAGCCCCCCAACGACCAGCGCGCCCACCAGCAGCACAATGCTCCGCCCGAACAACGCCTCATGCATGGCGGTCTTCAGCGATGCTTCCGGAAAATTGCCGGACCGGTTCATGGCCATTTTCCCAAGCACCACCCCGACCAAAATGGCCGGCGACTCCATCACAGCCAGGAAGGCGGACGCGTAATTTTCATAAGGTTGGTTGATGGCCGTGAGGTAATTGGTCGCGGCAATGAAGGTGACCGCGCTGACCGACCCATAATGCGCGGCAATGGCGGCCGCATCCACCGCGGGAAGCCTGCCGACGGTTTTCAGCACCGGATAGGTCCACAGCGGCGTCAGCGCGCCCAGCACCATTGCAGCCAATCCGGGAAGCCAAACCGCGCCCAGCCCCGCTTGGGAAATCGCCACGCCGCCCTTGAACCCAATAGCCGTCAATAGATAAATCGTCAGCCCGGCGTAAAGCGGTTCGGGAAATTTGAGGTCGCTCTTGGCGATGGCCGCCACCAACCCCAGCACAAAGAACAAAACAGCGGGCGAAACCAGATTGGCATGCAGGGCATCAAGCACGTGCGCCAGACGTTACCAAAAGCTTTAGCCGTGAAAAGCTTTTCCCTGTTCCAACAAAAACTCCCCCGCCCTTCGGCTGAATACACTTGCCGCATCGCTGGCGCCCCTGCATAACTTTTTTCGCTTTCTATGAAATTACGACTCCTTTTCACGCTATTCCTGGCACTGGCCGTTCCGGCTTTGACTTATGGTGAAATAAAAATCGGCATCATCGGCACCGACACCTCGCACGTCACCGCCTTCACCAAGTTGTTGAACGACGCCTCCCACAAGGATTACGTGCCCGGCGGCAAGGTCATCGCCGCCTTCAAGGGCGGCAGCCCGGACATTGAGTCGAGCTGGAAACGCGTGGACGGCTACGCCAAGGAACTCAACGAGAAATACGGCGTCAAGATTGTGGACTCCATCGAGGAACTCTGCGCCATGGTGGACGCCGTGCTGCTGGAAAGCGTGGATGGCCGACCCCATCTGGAGCAGGTTAAGCCGGTGTTCAAGGCCCGCAAGCCCGTTTACATCGACAAGCCCGTTGCCGGCAGCCTGCGCGACGCCATTGAGATTTACCGTTTGGCCAAGGAATACAACGTCCCCTGTTTCAGCTCCTCCTCCCTGCGGTATTACCCGGGCCTGGTGGAGTTACAGAAAACGGATGTGGGCGAAATCAAGGGCGCCTTCTCGACCGGCCCCTGCTCGCTGGAGCCTCATCATCCCGCTTTGTTCTGGTATGGCATTCATCCCACCGAGGCGCTGTTCACTATCATGGGAACCGGTTGCCAGACCGTGACCGCCACCGTGACCGGCGACACGCACCTGGTCACCGGCGTCTGGGAGGGTGGAAAAGTGGCCACCCTGCGCGGCATTCGCAACGCCAACGCGCCCTACCGGGTCACCGTGTTCGGCGCCAAGGGCGTCGTGGACCAGAAGCCGGGCGGCGACTACGCCCCGCTGGTCCGCGAAATCATGCAATTCTTCAAGACCGGCGTGGCGCCCGTCTCGGCGGAGGAAACTCTGGAAATCTTCGCCTTCATGGAAGCGGCGGACGAAAGCAAGCGCAAGGGCGGTTGC
>CALJZV010000344.1 GCA_937983475.1 uncultured Verrucomicrobiales bacterium | reverse complement strand
GTCCCAGTGCGTGCGGTGAATCTCCTTGTCGGCCAGCTCGATCAAGCCCTCGATGTGGCGCACGTAGCGGTCCTGCAACAGCGGGTCGAGCAGCATCGAGCAGAGCGTGGGCGAAAGCGTCAGTGTCAGGCGCGCCTTCATGCCATCGCGCAGCCAGCCGTCCAGCACATGGATCAGCGGGATGTATGTTTCGGTGATGGCCTCGAACAGCCAGTTTTCCTCAAGGAAGCGGTCGTGCTCCGGATGCCGGACAAATGGCAGGTGCGCGTGAAGAACCAGGGCGAGATGGCCTTGCATTGAATTCCTAATTAAGAAGTATGAGTCGCTGGAGGATCAATTGTCGAAGTCCTCGGTTAATTTTTTTGCGATGGCGCTGCTTTTGAGCAGAAGCACGAAGCCGATGAGCAACGGCAGCGTTTTCAAAGCCAGGGAAAACATGCCATCATCCGGCTTCTTGTCTGCGTTTAAATAAAAAGCGTAGGACGCAAGCAGCAGCAGGCTGCACAAAATACAGCCAAAGGCAATCAGGCGAATCAGGAAGAGAGCGGCTTTGGTGTAGGGGTTCATGCCGGCTTCAATTCATTTGCTCAGGTGATCACGAATCCATTCCGGATCGCGCCTCAGATCGACCACAGCCCAAACCACTGCGCCTTCGTTGTCCATGGAGTAAAAAATTCCAAAAGGAAAAACTCGACTCAACAGCCGCCGATAATCTTGATGGACGATACGATGCATGCCCGCCGATACCTTGAGGCCCTCGATATCGGCCCTGAGACACGAGGTGAAATAATCACCCAGTCCAGGTTCCTGAGCCTCATAAAACCAGTAACCGTCATTCAGGTCCGCGACCGCATCGGCGCTGATCCGAATCCTCGTCATGCGCGCCCAAGGGTCCCCTTGATTGAATCCCAGTTCAGGAGTTGCGCCTGTCCGGAGCGAACTCGCTCCCGGCGCTCATCAAGAAGCTGTTTGACGCTGGAAGGAATCTCGGCGCGCTCAAATCGCTCGCGCAGATCGTCCCACAAGACCTCCATGATTTGAATCTTCTGCTCAATCGGCAACCGTTTGATGTCGTCCGCGATCATGCATTATCTATACCGCCATGCGTGGAATCTGGCGATTGTCTTTTTGTCGAATCAGGAAGAGAGCGGCTTTGGTGTGGGGGGCGCATCAGTTTTGTCTGCGGATGCGTGAATTTCCTTTGGCATTGGCGGTGGTGAAACCAGAAACCAAAAACTGCAACGACCGGCTGCGTAATGTTCATCGGCATGAGGAGTGACTGTTGTAACTACGCCACATTCTCCACCAAAGGCGGCTTCATATTTTTATCCTGGGGATGCGCGCCCACCTCGCCTGAATACTCGGTGTTGCGGCTGAATTGCAACCGCGCCGCGCGCCGGTCATCCCCGTCGGCGGACACCGCTACGGCGGGCAGGTCGAATCGGCCGTCGGGCAGAATGAAACGGTAGCTGAAGGTTCCATCTTTACGCAGATTGATCTTCCGGCCGCCAATCGTCACCGTGGCGTCCGGTTCGGTGGCGCCGTATATGATCAGTTCGGCGTTGACCGTGAACCAGAATCCCTTCCGCTGCTCCATGCCGCCAAAGGGGCTGGCCAGGCTGGCGAGCGAGATGGAACTGGGCAACCCCAGTTGCGCGGCGCTGATGGAGGAAATTTCCTGCGCCAATTGGCGCCGCACCAGTTCGGTGATTTCCAGCGAGCCGATCCAGACACGGCGCACCGCGTCCATCGTGACCACCGAGGCCAGCGCCCGCTCCTGCTCCGGGGTCCATTGCGCGGAGGCAAACTCGGCTGGCTTTGGGAGGTCGCGGTGACCGTCCTGGCGCAGTTGCGCCAGCACTCCGCCCAGCGACCCGTTTTCGCGCACAGCGGACTTGATGACGCCCAGCAGTTCGTCCATCGGCACATCCATCGGGATGGTGGCAAACCGGACCGAGGTGTCCTCGGAAAGGGAATCGGGCGGCGTCAGCGTGGCGTCGGAGGTGGAAACATGGGTCCATTTGCCGGTTTTGGAAAAGTAACCCAGTTCGGCCACGTAACGGGTGGAGCCTTTGCCGACATGGACGAACCAATTGCGCGACTCGGGGTGAACGTGGATTTGCGCCAGCGGCTCGCCCTTGCGCTCGTTGACAAAGACACGCAGCAACAGGTGGCCATCGGCGGAAAGGCTGTTGTATTTTTTTAATTGATCGAGAGTCAAATCCCAATGCGCGTAAAGCCAGTGGGGATCGCGCGCGGTGAGCAGCAGTTTTTTTGTGCCGTAGGCCTCGGGCAACTCGCTCATCTCGACGAAATGCTCGACCGGTGGCGTCGGGCCCAAGGCATAGCGCTGGCCGGGGCCGCTGAGGGTCGGCGAGGAGGGGCGGTCTCCTTCAAGAAGGATGTCCGGGATTTTAACTATTTTTTTTTGACTGCCGGCGACTTTTTTTTTGCCGCGGGCTTTTTGCCGCCTGCGGCCTGCTTGACCTTCGCTTCGGCCTTCTCGGTGGCGGACTTGACGGCGGCTTCGGTTTTACCGGCCACTTCAGTGAGCTTGCGGGCGACTTTGCGGACGGTGCGCGCCACTTTTTGGACCAGGCCGGATTTCTCCGCTTTGGCGGCGGCCTTGGTGGTGGCCTCGGCTGTTTTTTGCTTCAGTTTGCGCGCGGTGGTCTTGGTTTTTTCAACGGCGGTTTCCATCGCTTTGGCGACTTGCCTTTGGGCCTTCTCGACGGTGGAAGGGGCGGTGGGGCGGTTGGAGGATTTCGTTGAGGCAGTTTTTTTTGACGCTGTTTTCTTCTGGGCTTTCATAAGCTTTGGCATGTGTGTGGATAAACCGTCGCGCTAAGTGAATGACGCGGCCAAACTATGTCCCAGCTTTTTAAAGGCGGGCAAATGAAATTTACTCACAGTTCCCATGAACCAGACATCGGGCAAAGGCTGTCGTTTGACACACCCCGGCGCATTGCCTAGTCTGCGGTCCATGGAGTTGACCGGAAAGAAGCTCGGGCTGCTGATCTCATGCAGGCCCGATGAGCCGAATTTCCAGCGCGGCCTTAAATTGGCCGAGGCGGCGCTGGCGCGGGGCGTGGACGTGTATGCGTATTGCATTGACGACGCCGTGCCTGGCGTGGACGACGCTGGAATCCAAGCCCTCAAGCAGCGCGGGCTAAAGTTGTATGCCTGCGCCTATGGCGCGCATCGGCGCAACTTTCCGCTCAGCGAAAAGGCGGTCTTCGCGGGGTTGACAGTGGTCAACGACCTGATAGCCGGCACCGACCGATTTGTGAGTTTTCATTAAATAAAACCGCGCTTTGCACGTCATTCGATGAAACCGAAAGTCCTTTTCATCATTACCGGGGATCCGCGAACAAGTCCCAGGCCGGCGGAGGCGATTCGCATCGCTGCCGGTGTGGGTGCCTGGAAGAAAGCCGACATCTCCGTGTATCTGCGCGGCGAGGCGGTGCTTGCCCTGAGCGAGTTTCCCGACGAACTGGTGGATGAGGACAACTACACCCGTTATTTGCCGATCATCGGTGAATGGGGCCGGCCTGTGTATGTGCAGGCGGGCGCGCCGCTGCTTTCCGAGTTGGGAGAAGCGCCCTTGAAATTTGAGGAATTGACTGACGACCAACTGGCCCAACTGGCCGCGCAAAGCCATAACGTCCTGCGTTTTTGATTATGACCCGCTTGCTTCACATCGTGACCCACGCCGACGACACCCTGTCCCGGGAAGTCATCGCCCGCCAGCAACAGGCCGGGGAAAACCAGGTTGAGGTGGTGGATTTGACATCAGGCAAACCCGACTACAAAGCCTTGGTGGAAAAAATCTTTGCCGCAGACTCGGCTGCG
>CALJZV010000343.1 GCA_937983475.1 uncultured Verrucomicrobiales bacterium | reverse complement strand
GTTTGGGATCCTGTCAGGCGGCGCTGTTGCGGTGGACTGGAACAAACTGCTGATGGTGCTGGCCGCGCTGACGATTCTTTATGGGAACCTGTGCGCGATTCCGCAGCGCAATCTTAAGCGCCTGCTCGGTTACTCCAGCATCGCCAATGCCGGGTATTTGCTGCTGGGTTTTGCCGCGTTTAACAAGGATGGCGCCTCCGCGGTGCTGTTTTATCTCGCCGGCTATCTGTTTGCGGTGGCGGCGGCGTTCACGGTCATTTGCCTGGTGACACGGCAGTCAGAATCCGACGACATCACGGTGGTGGCAGGACTCAACCGCCGGTCTCCGTTGCTGGCAGCAGCGCTGACGCTGGCCATGGTGTCACTGGCTGGCATTCCGCCGCTGGCTGGATTTTTTGGAAAGTTTTTGCTTCTCAAATCCGTGGTGGAGCAGGGGGCAGTCAATCCCGCTTACTATTGGCTTGTTGGCGCGGCTCTTCTTGGCGTCGTGATCTCGCTTTATTACTACTTCGGTGTGGTTCGGGCCATTTATTGGTCCAAGGACACTGCGGATCTGTCGCCGATCCCTGTATCCCTTCCCGCGCGCGCGGCCCTGGTTGTGTGCGCGCTTGGCATGTTGTATCTCGGTTCTCTGCCGGAAGCGGCCGTGAAACTGACACGGCAAGCGATTGCGGCATTGAGCCTGTGACCGCTGGCGCTGGAAAGGCTCCGGAACCCTGTTTCAAATCTCCCGCATCTGCACTGCTTGCACGGGATGGCCGTCCACATCCAGCGAGCTTATCACAACCACGGTGTCGCCGGTTTTCAACAGGGCCTGTTCCCGCATTTTCTCCAGTGATCGCGTGACGGTTTTCTCCCGGTTTTCGTGGTCGAACGGCAGCACCAGCGTTTTGACGCCCCAGTTGAGCGTCAGCGCCGAGGCGACTTCCGGCTTGTCGGTAATGGCGAATATGGGCGAATAACGCGGTCGCATCCAGGCGGTGTGGCGGGCTGACGCGCCGCTAAGAGTAAACACCAAAATGGCCGCGGCGCGCAGTTCATTGGCCATGACCACGGCGCTTTTAATCATCTTCTGGCGTGGGCTGGAAAGCTCCGCCTGATCCTGGAAATTCGCGCCGCCGCTGCGCTCGATGCGGACGGAGATACGATTGAACACCTCCAGGCATTTGAGCGGGTACCGGCCGACGGTCGTTTCGCCGCTGAGCATGATGGCGTCGGCCTGCTCGTAAACCGCATTGGCAACGTCGGTGACCTCCGCGCGGGTGGGAATGGGATTCTCAATCATGCTCTCGAGCATGTGCGTGGCGATGATGACCGGCTTGCCCACGCGCAGGCAGTGCTTGACCGCGCGGCGCTGGATGATCGGCAATTCCTCGTAGGGAACTTCGATTCCCAGATCGCCGCGAGCCACCATGATGCCGTCGGATTCGTGGATGATTTCCTTGAGGTTTTGAACAGCCTGGTGGTCCTCGATTTTGGCGAGGATCAATGGCTTGGATTCGCCGGTTTCGGCGACGGCGCGAAGCTGGCGGATGTCCTTTGCCTCACGGACAAATGAAAGCGCGATGAAGTCCACCTTGAGTTCCAGGCCCAGGGCCACGTCCTGCAAATCCTTTGCCGTCAGCGCGGGCAGGCTTACCTTCACGCCGGGAAGGTTGATGTGGCGGCGGTTGCCCAGCCGGCCGGGGGTGAGCACCTCGCATTCGATTTTGTTGGCGAATTTACGGAGCACCTTCATTTCGATCTGGCCGTTGTCCACCAGGACGACATCGCCCACGTGAATGTCGGTGATGAAGTTCTCGTAATTGACGTCCACCGAATGCTCCTCCTCGCTCTTCTCGCCACGCACGGTGAAGGTGAATTTCTGTCCGGGATGCAGGTCCAGCGGCACGGGCAATTCGCCGGTGCGAATGGCTGGGCCTTGAGTGTCCATGAGAATGCCGACAAAGGTGTTGCGGGCGGCCGCCGCCGAGCGGATATCGGCGACGATCCGGCGCACCCAGTCGTGCTTGGCGTGCGCCATGTTGAGGCGGGCGATGTTCATTCCGCCATCAATCAAGCGACCGATGATTTCGGAGGAATCGGTGGCGGGTCCGAGCGTGGCAACGATTTTTGTTTTCCTCATAAACGTGGGGCCCAGCTTAAAATGGAGGGCGGGGAATTAAAGGCTAAACCGCCCGACTAAATTGTGGTTGCAGAAATTTTGAACATTTTTTCCGTTTCCCTGACAAATGAGTTGAAAGGCTATGAAAATTCTTCTCAAAAACTTGAGGACTGGAAAGTACTGCAAGAGCGAGGAGGAGTGGACCCGCAACCGCGCGGAAGCGCTGGATTTCATGACCAGCGACGAGGCCATTGCCTTCGCCAAAAAGCATCGCCTACAGGAGGTGCAAGTCGTGGCGCAGCTTCAGGACGACAATTATTACATCCAAATTCCCTACCGGTTCGACACGCTTGTAGAGATCTGAGCCATCGAGAAGTCTTACACCTCCACCGATTGTCCCGGTTGGGGCTGAATGATTTTAATTTTCGGCCAGCGGGCGCGGATTTGATCCTCGAACCACAGGCGGGAATCCTCCTCGCCATGCCCCAGCAACACCGCGCGCGGGGAGACTATTCCGACAAAATCCAAAAGTTCCTCTCGGTTGGCGTGCGCGGTGAGATCGAAGTCCTGCACTTCGCAGTTGCGGGTCAACTGGCCGCCACTGCCGCTGAAGAGGAATGTTTCTCCCGGTTTGGCGGCTTTGAGCCGGCCCCCCGGGGTGTCCGGGTCGGCGTAGCCGACGAAAAACACGGCTTGGCGTTCGTCCTCAACCATGCGCAGGGCCAGTTCGTGGGCCGGGGTTTGCTCGGTCATCATGCCGGCTGTGATGACAAAGAGCCTGCCGCCTCCGAGTTTCATTTGGTCAATTTGGCGCCGGTCAAGGACCACGAGGTTCAAGGCCTCATTGAGCCGGAGATTGCTGTGCTGGCGGTTGGCGCGGTGTGACTCCAGATCGTAGATTTCGGTGAACACCCGGCCCAGGCCTCCGATGTAAACGGGTTGCTGCTTGAGTTTGCCTTCCTTCATCAGCAAGGCCAGTTGCGCGAGAATCTCCTGCGTTCGGCCCAGCGCGAAGGTGGGAATCAGGACCGAGCCTTTCCGCTGCAACACGCGCTGAATGGCCTCAGCCAACCGGTTTGACTCCGCTTCCCGGGTGAAGCCGGCTGGAACGGCCCGGTTGCCGCGCGTGGTTTCCATGATCAGCACGTCGGCCCGGACATCTTCAAACCGTGCGCTACGCAACAGGGTTTGGTCATGGAAGCAGACGTCGCCAGTGTAGAACAGGGTTTGCTTGCCGCCTCGTAAAAGAATTCCCGCCGATCCCAAGGCATGGCCGGCGTCGAAAAATTCCAGTGTTGGCGAAAGAACGCCCGCCCGGCTTTTCCGGAAGGAGGCCCATTCAATCTCGCGGTTGTATTTGAATCCTTGGAACAAGGGGGCGATGTCATCCACCTCGTTGTGGCTGTAAAGCGGATATTCCTTGATGCCCAGTTCCTCGCGCTGCCGGGTCATCACGTTGACCGAGTTGTGGAGGACGCGCTCGACCAAAAAATAGCTCAGTTCGGTCATCAGCACGTGGGCCTGCGGAAAATGTCGGACCGCGACCGGCAGGGAGCCCACATGGTCGTGGTGGCAATGGGTGATGGCAATGGCGTCGAGGTTCTCCTTGGCGACCAATGGATACAGCGGCAGGCTCTCCTGTCCGTCGCGCTTGGGATGTGCGCCCGCATCCAGCAAAATCCGGTGCCCCTCCATGTCCACGAACCATGCACTGGCACCAATCCCGGTGTCCGGGTTGAGATTAATGATTCGCATGGGTGATGGGAGACAATGGTTGGAAAATTATAGGAATAAAAAAAATTTTGAACATCTTGCGAAACTCAGCGTCTTAATTGGTGTTAGTAATGGTGGAGCCAGTCAGGGTTTTGGGTTTCCCGGACTGGCGCCCCGCCGGAAACGGCGGAGTTGGGTTATAGTTTGGTGTTTGGGTGGGCGGGCGCCCGAGGCGCCCGCCTTTTTCTTTGTTTTTATCCCCGGAAAATCACTGTCCGAGCATTTTTTTCATTATTAACTGTTGAAGATCATTGTGTTTAGCGAACCCGGATGGCGGCTCGAACTGTTTTGAATCGGGTTTTCCAAGGTTCACGTCCTTGTAATGAATGGTTACGGCGCGGTCTTCAAAGGCGGTTTCGACCTTGACGGGAAACTCCTTGAGGGAAGTGGCGTTCCACACAGTCAGTTCCTGTTGTTTTCCGGCGGCATCGGTGATGACGACCTTGTTTTTCACGCAGGCCTGGCCGTTGATGGTTTCCTTGCCCAGCGCGGTTTTTTCGATTTTTGGCTCCTTCTCCAGCGCGGCAACCTCGTCCTTGGGCAATGGCATTTCGACGTATCCCTGCAACCCGGGATAAATCAGCAGCATCTTTTTGGTTTCCGGCAGCATGATGCCGGTCATTTTGTCCATGCCCATCTGCTTCATTTGCTGGACAGCTTGGGGCGGCAGGTCCGGGCTTTGCATCTGCGCCATGTCCATGTCGGTTCGCATTTTGCCTTCCAAATAGCTCATTTTCATGACCATGGTCGTAGGTGTTTTTTCGCCCTTGGCCAGAATGCGCATGTCGCAGGTGGCGGTGAAGGCGTTCACATCGCCAAACAATTTTTTCCACTCTCCGGCCTTGAGCATGGGGCTTTCCAATTCCGGGCCCCCAAGCTGGGCCTGAGAGTGTCCCGCTGCCAGCAGAGTGAGGAGCGCCGTCCAAAGAACCGCATATTTTTTCATAACTTAATTTCCTTTGAGTTGATTCAATTGAGGGGCCGAGCATAGCCGCCGAGTTGGTTTA
>CALJZV010000342.1 GCA_937983475.1 uncultured Verrucomicrobiales bacterium | reverse complement strand
GAACCCAGGACGGCGGCTTTTCGGCGAGGGAAGACGACAGCGCTTGGGATCCGGGGCGTTCGGACGTGGTTGGGTGAATGCCCGGCGGTGGGCGTTTTGTGTTCTGGCGTGGGGCCTGTTATGTCCCATTCTGGGCCGGCCCGCGCAATACCGGGTTGAGTTATGAATGGGCCGAGACAACGCCGCCGGCCGATGGGTTTCAGGATTGCGTGGAACCGCTCATGGACAAGGAGCTTCGTTACGGACGGGTGGAGATCCTCGAGTCGACGCCAGCCCGGGTGCGGGTTCGCTGGACCTACCAATCCTGCGATTTCAACTACAAGGTCTGGGGCGACCTGGCGTGGGAGGATTTCTGTTTTTATCCCGACGGATTCGGCACACGCACCCTGACCATCCAATGCGCCTTGGACGGCAACTACGAGTTGAGCGAGTTCATCATTCTCACGCCCCAGGGAGCTTTCCCTTTCGAAGTCTTGCCCGAAAATTTGGTGGATATCCTTTTTCTGGACGGCGAGAAACGGCGGCTTCGTTTCCCCTACGACCCGGCGAAACAGGGCGGACTGATGCAATCCCGAAATCTTCCGGCAGTTTACCGCGTGCGGATGCACCGGGAGCAGCAGGCCGCGGCGATTTATTTTCATCCCGAGGACCGCCAGTTGCCGCCGGTGGTATTTGGTGGTTTTCAAGACAAAGGCCATGTGGTGACGCCTTGCTATTGGGGCAGCCATTGGCCTCTGGCGCGCGGACAGACCACTGGTGGCGCCATCGACGACCGCATTTATTCCACCCCCACGCACAACAGCGTCATGAGCTGGGCCATGCAGCGCCCTCCGCCGTTGCGCGCCCTCCGCAAACAGGCTGTGGACACGCTCGGGCGGGAAAAGGAAATGCGCGTGGAAACCTGGGCCTGGCTCATCGGGTTTGCCGACGTCCCGGACGAACGACTCCTTCAATGGGCCCGGGGTTTCGCCAATCCGCCCCAACTTCAGGTTGAGGGTGGCATACCTGACCCGAGTGGGTTTTCCCACGAACAGCGCGCGTTTCGCATCCAGGCGATTGACCGTGAAATGACAGTGTTCCTCACGCCCGCGGAAATTTTTGTCAATCCAGTCTTCGAAATCCAAAACGCTCCGGGGAACCTGACGAACGTCAGCATCGATGGTCGCGCTCTGGCAAAAGACCGTTGGGCCTGGGACGGAAAGGTCCTTTGGATCAACCACACCTTTGAGAAGCCTTCAGCAGTATCGCTGAAGTTCAACTCGCGCCGACGTCCGGTTGGCCGTTGATTGAGCGCACGGTCACTTCGTTGAAGTGACCACACATGGACGGCTCGGCGAGCCGTCCCTACCACACCAATAATAACCGTTCCTGCCACACCTCCATCAGAAAGCAACCTGCCCGCCGGGTTTTGCAAATCGTTTCTTCCCGTTGATGATGACCTTGTTCAATCCCTCTGCCGGCGGGATATGCAACACCACCTTGCCAGGCTTGTGGTGAAACCGACCTTGGAACGAAACCTCCAAGGCCTTGCCGTCCTTGCTCAACTTCCAGCGCAGATTGACCGGGCCGAATTCGGTAGGCATGTTCTCGAACACGGTTCCCTTTTCCTTGCTGATCCACGCCAGCGGGCAGAGGCGCAGCAGGTGAAGTTCGTCCGGACGCAACTGGTCGTCGATGACCGACAGACGCGCCAAATCGGCGAGAAGCGGAGAGGCAAAAACGGTGCCGTAAATACCATGCCGGGTCTCGCAGGAAATATAGGTTTGCGGCGACAACGCCCCGGTCAGAATGCTGTACATGCCGGTGAGAAACCGTTGCCGGTCGCCGGTCCGCCAATGGTGATAAATGTTCCAGCTGTAGCAGGGCTCGCAACTGGACATCTCATTGACCAAAACCGCGCGCTGGTTGTAGAGACCGTGAATGTTGTAAAAGCGCGTGTTGGGCCCCTCGTAAAAGAAGTCCATCGTTGCGCGCATCAGCTCGTCCTCGGGGTCAAAGAGGCCGGCCCAGACCAAGACCAGCGGACCAGCGTCGAGATAAAACGGGTGATTGAAGGTGTTGCCGCCCTCCGTAAAAGAGGCTGGGACGATGGGGCGCGAACGGCCTGATTGATCCGTCCAGCGCGGAGCGGTTTTGGTGTGTTCGCGAAGCGCCCGGACGAAGGTTGCCTTAAACTCCTTTGCCTCATTCTCCATTTCTGCCGCGCGCGGATGTCCCATGCGTCTGAGCAGGCTCGCGGCGGTGTACAGGCCCTTGTAGTTCCAGGCGATGGTCCAGACCGATTGGTTGGGAATGCAACGGTCGGTGTCCACTGCCGGAGCCATCAGCCCGGGCACCCCGTTGGTCACCGGCAGACGCCGCGCGTGCTGAATGAACTCGCAGGCCTTGAGCACCGGCTCCAGCCAGGATTGGGCGAACTGCGGGTCTCCCGTGTACAAGGCGTGCTGCGCGATCTGATGCAGAATCGCGCCGTGATCGGTGAGCCAATCAACCGACGTCAGGGATTTGGGCGCGCTGAAGTAACCTGGATGCAATTCGTACGACGGTCCGGGAGGCTTGACGGTGCCCTGCTCCTTGCGAAAAAGCTCAATCCGGCTGCGCACGGCCTCCTGGTAACCGAAGAGGTCCAGCATCATGTGGGTGGCCATCGACGTGGGCGTGGGCCAAAGCCGGTCGTAATACCAGGAACCCGAAAGGAAGGAGCGATGGCCGGTGACCGGGCTCTTCTCGGTGATGAGCTCGGCAAATTTCAGGCTCCATTCAATCGCCTCCTGTATCTGCCTTTCTGGGATTTGAAATCGCGCGGCGGTTTTAGGCTTATGCGGCCAAAACCGATCGCTCTCCGAAAGTGCGCCTTCCAATCCCAGCGCCAGTTCGGCGTCGACCTCTGCGAGCGGAACCGGGGTGATCGGCAGCAGAATGTCGGCGAAGCACCTGGGCAAAGTCTCTTTCCGGGCCGGCAGGGTGACCTTCAGGTAATAAGTGTTGGTGTCGGGCGACGCGGTCAAGAACTCGTAGGTGGCCCCTGGTGAGGGAAGGGCGACCAACCGGACCCGGCCATCGGGCTCGAGAACTCGCAGACCGGTGCGTCCCCCTTGCTCAAAAGGTTGGGCAACCAACCGGCACGGGTATTTGGCGTAGGCCGGCATCACGCGCAGGTTGGCCTCCTGATTCATCTTCACGTCGATGTGCGGCGTCGAGAGGTGCAGCAGAAAGCTGTAGCTGGCCGGGGCGCTGAGGTTGTCGACATGCGGGATGGAAAGCCGGATCCAACCAAAGAGCGGTTCAATGCCGCTCGTGGTGTCGGCGCCGCCTGGAACATGGGCAAACATCTCCTTGCGCAACACCAACCCCTTGTCCAACGGCCACTCCGTCCAGATAAACGGCGTGGCGTTGGTGTTCCAACCCTGGATTCCCAATCCGTTGTCCGCCTCCTTGTGCAGGTAATACACATTGGTGCGCGTCAACGGCGCCTCGCCCTTCTCGGAGGGGATCACCGTTACCTGGATGCCCTCGCCGGCCCAGGGCTTGGCGTGTTCTTTCCATTTGCCGGGATAAGGCTTGGCCAGGACAGTGCCGTTGTAGAGCACGTTGAACCGGAAGAAATGGTCCTTCCAGCCTATGGGCGTCCATACGTTGCGCTGCTCGGGCCACCAGGTTGCGGCCGTTTGTGCGTCGGGCTCCACAATCAAATTGGCCGTCGAAGGAACTTGATAACAAGCCAAGCCCAAGAGGGTTACCAGCATCGCTGACACACTTTTATTAGCGGTTAAACTCATATACAAAAACTCTTCACCTCGGCCGGGGCACTCCAAAATGATGGAGGGCATTGCGCAGGATCATTCGCATTTTCGGGTCCACGGACAAAACCCAGCCTG
>CALJZV010000341.1 GCA_937983475.1 uncultured Verrucomicrobiales bacterium | reverse complement strand
GCCGCGGCAAAGAACGGATCATATTCGGTCCAGTTGGGGAATGTGGACGCGCTGTAGGCGTTGGCTCTTGGCCCTGAGGATTGAAAGTGCGCGCTCATAGTCAAGGTGTCCAATTGTAACGCAACTTCCTGCGAGAGCCGCGCTGATAATGCGGATCCTGCGGCGGCACCGCTACTTCGTCCATAAAGTCTGCTCCCAACCTTTCAATTGTTCGTTTTGACGCAAGATTGTCCGGGTCGCATGTGATGATTACCGACCGATGAATTAATCGCACACATGGCGCAATTGCCCGGCATGCCTTTAGCGCATTACCCTGTCTTCGAAACGGCTCAGCGACTTCAAAACCGATGTGGCCTGCGCAGACCCGAACATGCTCGGTGTCCCCAACTCTATAATTGATGTGACCAACGTCCGTGCCGTCTGCTGCAACAATTCGGAAATGGTAATACGGAACGAATCCGCGAGAGGGTTCGCCGGGCTCAACGCTGACAAATCGCAATGTAACCTCGCCGAAGGACAATGCTTCGGGCGGCACAGGTAGGCCTTCCATGAACTGCTCAGGCCTAAATAGCATGGATTATTCACCAGACGACAACTCCTGAAGCAAGCGGTCTGATTCTTCTATCCAAAAAGTGTCGTTGTGGCGGATGGCCTCGACATGGCCGTCGCGCAGATGGGCTTGAGCCTGTTCCGTGTGGCCAAGCTCGATGAGTCGTTGCGCCAGTGAAATCATCTTGGTATGCGTCGGCTCTTCTGGAAAGGCTTGGGCCTGTTCCAAGGAGAGGTGGAAAAGCCTGGCAGCCTCCACCGGGTCATCAGTGAAATCGGCTGTCACCTCTGTGAGAAATGGGTGCGCCCGCCCCAGCCTCGTTTGATCGTCGTAGTAACTGCGCAGGGACAGGCACAGGGAGTCATGGAGCGCGTCATCCTCGGTGTCCAGGGCGTTGACGATGGCTTCGGCAAGCTCGCGAACACGCTCATAGATGTCTGGGGGAATCTCACTCATTGAAAATCCGTTTTACTCCGGCCTCACCGTGGCGGAGACGAATTTTTCGGATTGGAGGTAGCGTTCGGCGGCGGCGCGGACGTCCTCCAGCGTCACGGCTTCGAGCAGTGTGTCCTCGCGGTCGGCGAAATCGTAGCCCAGCCCGTATAATTCATCGAGGGCCGCGGCGGTGGCGTGGGTGCCCAAGTCCTGACGGGCAATTTTCTTCTGGCCGATGATCTTGGCCTTGGATCGCTTTAATTCCTCCAAAGTCAGGCCCTCCTGACACAGCAGCGCGGCTTCCTTGAGAAGTTCCTCCTCCACCAGCTTCGCCTTGGACGGCTCGGTGCCGCAGTAGAAGGCGAAGTAGCCGGGCTGCAATCCCATGAAATGCTGCGCGCCGACGTAGTAGGCCAGCCCAAGCTGCTCGCGGATGCGCATGAAGAGGCGCGAACCCAGGTCGCTGCACGCCTCCTGGAGCAGTTCGAGAGCGAACCGGTCGGGATGGCTCAGTGGCACGCCGGGAAACCCGATCACCAGCACGGCCTGTTTTTTGTCACGGATTTCAGTGACGCGCTTGGGCAGTTCATTTTCCGCAAAGCTCGGGGCCGGCGCTGCCTTCTCGGCGGGAGCGTCGCCTTTCCAGGCGTTGAACAGTTTTTGTACGGTCTCCAAAACCTCGGCGGCCTTCACGTCGCCGAAAATGGCGAGGACACAGTTGCCCGGCACGGCCAGCATTTTGTGGAACTGACGGATGTCCTCCAGTTGAATCGCGCTGACGCTTTCCTCGCTGCCGGATGCGTCGAGGCCGTAGCTGCGCTCGCCGAAGAGACCGCGGCGCATGGCGCGTCCGGCGCTTTGCAGCAACTGGTCGCGCTGGGCGCGGATGATGTCGAGCTGGATGTCGCGCTCGCGCTCCAGGGCGTCAGCAGGAAAGGACGGGTTGAGCAGAATGTCGGCGACGAGAGTCAGGCCGATTTCAAAATCGCTGCTGAGCAGTTCGGCGGTGACGCCAAAGCTGTTGTTGCCGCCGAAGGTGTCGAGGCTGCCGCCCAGCGACTCGATCTCGGTGACAATCTGCTCGGCGGTGCGGGTCTTGGTGCCCTTGAGCAGCATTTTGGAGAGCAGTTGGGTGAGGCCGCTGTTCCTGGCGGTTTCGGCCAGCACGCCGCCCTTGAACACTGCGCGGTATTCGACGAATGGCAGGCGATGGTCCTCCTTGATGAGCAGGCGCAGGCCGTTGGGCAGATCGAATTTTTGAATGGGCTTTGACAAGGCCGCTTCGACGCCAAGTTGGGGCTTGGGTGCGGTGCCCGCGGGAAGCAGCGCGTAATGCGTGCGGTTTTCGGTGGTCAGGTATTCGCGGGCCACACGCTGCAAGTCGGACGAGGTCACGCGCTTGACCGCGGCCAGGTAACGCTCCGAAAAATTCAGGTCATCCGCCGCAAGCCAACTGCTGCCCAGGTCCTGGGCCTGGCCCTGCATGGTTTTTCGGCTGGCCAGCGTGGCTGCGGTGAACTGCTTAATGACCTTGGACAATTCCTCGGCAGGAACGGATTCGTCCTTGAGCCGTTCAATTTCCTCAAGCATTGCGGCGCGCGCGGCTTCGTATTGCGCGGCATCAGCCAGCGCGCTCATGCCCAGCAACCCAGGATTGCCGGGGCTGTAGGTCCAGGCATCGGCGGAAACCACCAGCCCTTTTTTCTCGCGCACATTTTGGTAGAGCCGCGAGCTGCGTCCGCTGCCCAGCAACGTGGCCAGAACATCCAGAGCGGGCACGTCGGGATGGCGCAATTCGGGGATGTGCCAGCTTAGATGAAAATGAGCCAGTTCCACCTGGGTTTCCTCGATCACTTCGCGCGGGGCTGTCTGGCGGGGTTCAACCGGCAGCACCGAGGGCGGCAGCGGCTTGGCCTTGGCGTTGGCGAATGCCTCGCGAAGCTGCGTGACGACGTCTTCCGGCTTAACATCCCCCGCGACGACAAAGAACATGTTGTTGGGAGTGTAGCGGCTGCGGTAATAGGCCGTGATGTCGGCGGGTTGCAGTTGATTGAAAATATCCGGATAGCCGATGACCGTGAAGCGATAGGGGCTTTTGGTGTAGGCGGTCTCGAACAGGCGCCGTCCGGAGCGACGGTGAGGATCGTCCTGGTTCATGTCCATTTCCCGTCGGATGACATCGAGTTCCTTGGCCAGTTCCTCGGCGGGCAGGGAGGCGTTCTGCATGATGTCGCTCAAAATGTCCAGGGCGACACGGGTTCCGGTGCTGGGCACGTTGATCCAGTAAACGGTGCGGTCAAAGGAGGTGTAGGCGTTCATGTAGCCGCCGGCCTCCTGAATCTCCTGATCAATGCGATGCCCCGGGCGGCTGACGGTTCCCTTGAAAAGCATGTGCTCCAGAACGTGGGAAAGCCCCGCTCCCAGCCAGGCGCCTTCATCGATGCTTCCGGTGCGGCACCATGCCTGCGCCGAAACCACTGGCGCGCTTTGGTCCTCGCGGACAATGATGGTCAGGCCGTTGTCGAGCGTGGTCAGGGTGACTCCGGGCGGAATGGCAGGAATGGGATTGGAAGACATCTTCATTTTTCAGCCCCGAAAGGTAGTTGAGAATGAAGGGCGGGCAACTCGAAAACTTGAGAGCAACTCCGCAGCGCTCTGGGCTACAAATCACCTGTGGATTTTGAAAACCCATCCATTAACATCAAACCAACAAATCCTTAACAGCCCTCACCGCTTTTTCGAAGAAA
>CALJZV010000340.1 GCA_937983475.1 uncultured Verrucomicrobiales bacterium | reverse complement strand
GAATCGTATTCAGGGCCCCAGGCCTGGCTGGTCGGGCAGGCGGTTGCTTTGCGGGAAATGAGCTGGCAACTGACCTTGGAGAAAAATGAAACCCTGCTCGCCCGCTGGAGCGGGTTGCTCTGGACCCTCCAGCAGCTTGGCGCGCTGCATCCGGAGTTTCCAGACCTGATCTCCATTCCTGTCAATCGCCCCGAAGCGGATCATTTTCACAAAACCCAAAAACTGGCCGACCAGTTGGCGCGGCGCGCCGCGGAATTACCTTGGACGGAAGGGTGGATTCAGGAATGTCTTGGCAAAATGCTCGGTGCCTTTTCCCAGTTTCGCGACACCAGCAAGCCACAAATGACGCATGCCCGGCGAGCTGAACACCTGGTGCTGGGCCTTGACCGATTGGCAATTCGGTTGCCTGAATCGCAAGCCAAGGCCCTTAACCCGGAGATCAACCACCTGTATAAACTTTGCCAATCGCTGCCTGCCTTTGACCCGAAAGTTTTTTCCACAGCGCTTGAGAAAACTTTCCTCAAGGCGGAATCAATGGGGCTGATCAGGAAATAATGCAGGTCTCGTGTTCGTGGTCGTCAAGTCGCCCTTATTTTCCGGCCAAAAAGCAGCCGGTACAGCAACAGCAGCACCATGGCGCCGCCCACCGACGCCAGAAAACCGGCAACGTCTCCCGGTCCATACCAACCCAGACCCTGGCCTATCCATCGCGCCACAAACGCTCCCGCAATGCCCAGAAGCGCGGTGATGATAATGCCGCCTGGATCCGGCCCCGGCATGAGCAGTTTTGCGACAACACCCACAGCCAAACCAATCAGGATTGTGATAAGAATTTCCATAATGCCTCCTGGGTTAATTTCGCACCGACTGCGAACATGTCCATGCCTACAGGCTCTTATGGAAAAATGAAACGGCTGAATTGGCTCATGAAACCGGATGTTGTTCGCCCTGCGGTCGGTTGGATCCTTGCTCGCATTCCCCGCGAAACGCGTCATCTTTGTCCCAAGTGAACGAAAAAATTTTAAAACTTCTCGGCCGCGCCAGTTATTTGCCGGCCAATGTCCCCGAGTTGCTCCGTCAGTTGGGACTCCGATCAAACCAGCAGCAGCAACTTCAAGGCGCCTTGAGCGCGCTTGAGAAAAGCGGCCAGATCGTGCGAACCAAGGGCAATCGCTACATCATGGCTCGCGAGGCTGATCTGGTGCCGGGCGTCATTCAGATCAACCGAGCTGGAAAAGGTTTTCTGCGCCCGGACGAGCCTGGGTTGGCGGAGATTGTCATCCCTGAAAGCGCCACTTCCACCGCGATGCACGGCGACCGCGTGCTGGTCCGGCGCGATGTGAAGCCCGCCGGGCGCCGGGGGCCCTCCGAACGGGAATTCACCGGCGCGGTGGTGCGCATCCTGGAGCGCAAGCGTTCGCAGTTGGTCGGCACATTGCAGCGAAGCAAGCAGTTTCTCTATGTCATCCCGGATGACCCGCGCATTCCTCACGATGTGTATGTGCCGCCGCCGCGCGATGTCGGGCGTCCGGCCAATCCCGGCGACAAGGTGGTCGTCGAGTTGCAGCATTGGGAATCGCGCCACTCCAACCCGGAAGGCGAAATCATCGAGGTGCTTGGCCCGCCGGACGAGGAGGGCGTGGACATGCTGTCGATTCTGCGGCATTACAGCCTGCCGCTGCACTTTCCAAAAAATGTGCTGCAAGAGGCCAACTCCATTACCAAGTCGCATTCCTTGACCGACGTCAGCCCCGCCGACCTCAAGGGCCGCGTGGACTGCCGCTCGCACAACGTGGTCACCATTGATCCGGATGACGCCAAGGATTTTGATGACGCCATCTGCATTCAGCGCGCGGACCAGAACCGCTGGAAACTCTGGGTGCATATTGCCGATGTGTCGCATTACGTGAAGCCCGGCAGCGCCCTGGACAAGGAGGCGCGCCAGCGCGGCAATTCCACTTACCTCGTGGACCGCGTCATCCCGATGCTGCCCGAGGCGTTGAGCAACGAGCTTTGTTCTCTGAAGCCGGGCGTGGACCGGTTGACCAAATGCGTGGAGTTTCTCCTGACCCAGGAGGGCAAGGTGGCCCAGGCGAAGTTTTATCCCGCCGTCATCCGCTCCAAACGCCGCTTCACCTACAAGGAGGCGCTGGCGTGCCTCAAGAACGGAGCCCCGCCGGAGGACGCCATCGAGCGCATGCTTCGGGACGCGCATGAAATGGCGCAGAAGATTCGACGGGCACGGTTCAAGGCCGGCGCGTTGAACATGGATTTTCCGGAAACCAAGATCCGGCTCGACGCCCACGGGCGCGTGCTCCTCATCGAGAAAGTCGAGAACGACGTTTCACACCAATTGATCGAGGAATTCATGCTGCTGGCCAACGAGGTCGTGGCCGTGCGCCTGCTTGAACTGCGCCGCCACGCCCCGCACCGAGTGCATGAACCGCCCAGCGACGAGCGCCTGGCGGAATACCGGGAGGAGGTCCTCAGCCACAACGTGCCTTGCGGCAATTTGAATCAGCGCTCCGAGGTTCAAAAGCTGTTGAACCGCCTCGATTCCCTGCCGATCGGGCCCGCGCTAAAAATCGGGTTTCTTAAATCGCTCATGCGCGCCCGCTACGCGGTGGAACCACTGGGCCATTACGGCCTGGCCAAAAAGAAATACACCCATTTCACCTCGCCCATCCGCCGCTACGCCGACCTGCTGGTTCACCGGGCCTTGTTCGACTCTGGTCAGGAGAAACGGCACGCCGTCAAGGAGGCCGCCGACCATATTTCCGACACGGAGCGCAATTCGGCCGACGCTGAGCGCGACAGCAAGGAGGTCAAGCTGTTCGCCTTCCTTAAAAAGCAGTTGGATTCAGGCCGTCCGGAAACCTATTCGGCCCTTGTGACCGATGTCCGGAACTTCGGCTTCTTCGTCGATGTGCCCGACCTGGGCATGAGCGGGTTGGTGCATCTCTCCTCGCTACAGGATGACTTTTTTGTCTTCGACGCCGCGCGCAATCTACTTGTGGGACGGCGCACTCGAAGGGTGATCAAACTGGGTGACGCCGTGGCGGTGCAGGTGTTCAAGGTCGATCGCTACAAGATGCAGGTGGATTTCCAACTGACGAAAATGCCCGCAAAGGGAAGCAAGCCCGCTGCTCCTTCCATGAAGGCCCGTTATTTCGACCGGCCCCGGGCTCGTTCGCCCCGACGTTAACCCTCGGTGAAGCCAGTGAACAAACAAACGATTCTCAAAAAAATCATCGCCCGGCTTGTTGAGTAACTGGGCATTTACACCAAGGCTGCGCGCCAGGATGAGTTTTTCGAAAGCCGCCCTCCGACGATTCCCCGGCACACCGCTCACGATTTGATGTCGCGGACGTGAAAACCCGTCGCGCCGATCACGAAGCATGTCGCGTTGAACGCGCCCAAAACGCACAACGATTCCACAATCCGCGACCATTCAATCGGACTGCCGTAAACCGAAACCCACGCCCGGAAATGATGCAGCAGCATGAACTGCCTGTAATCGTGCAGAAACGGAATGTTCTCCATCACCAAATTGAGCAGCAGGAACGACAACGCCAGCACCGTCGCGGCGGCGGGCTTCACGTTGAAACAGCCGAACATGAACGCCAGCGTCATCATCGTCGCCGCGTTGATGGAGAGAAAGAGATGGGAGAAGGCGTAGAGTTTCAGCCCCTCGGCCGCGTCCATCGCGTTGAAGACGCGCTCCGGCTCGGGG
>CALJZV010000339.1 GCA_937983475.1 uncultured Verrucomicrobiales bacterium | reverse complement strand
GGGAATTCGACGCACGGCACTCATGAATTCTATCGTGATCGGAGTTTAATTTCTAAGAAGCTGATTGAGGAAAAAGATTTCTCAGCGATTGCCGCCGAGGCTGATTGGCCGGATGCTTGGAGAGTTAATCAGTATCTTTTGGGAGAGACTGATGATGTGGATGCGGAAGCGTCGCTCAATGGGTTCAAGCGTTTTCCTGCGTGGCTGTGGCGAAACGCCGACATCTTGAATTTCCTGGGTTGGCTTCGCGATTTTAACGACAAGTTGCCTCGATCTGAAAAGGCACTTATTTACGGGTTGGATTTATACAGTTTGCGGAATTCCATTGAGGCCGTGCTGCGTTATTTGCGAGAGATTGACCCCGAGGAAGCAAAGCGGGCCCGGTCTCGATATTCCTGCTTTGAACATTACGGTGCGGACCCACATGCCTACGCATTCCAGGCGACGACTTCACAAAGCCATTCCTGCGAGGAGGACGTGATACGCCAACTTATAGAATTGCGGCGCCGGGAGGAGCAGTACACGCAAAACCGGAGCGAACGGGACAGGGATGATTATTTCAGTGCCGAGCAAAACGCGCGACTTGTGAAAAACGCCGAACATTATTATCGCGCCATGTTTTACGGGGGAGCATCGGCGTGGAATATCAGGGGACGCCATATGATGGAAACTTTTGAGGCTATTGTCAGCCATATGGATAAGCGCAACTTTGGAACAAAGGTCATTATTTGGGCTCATAACTCTATCGTGGGTGATGCGCGCGCCACCGAAATGAAGGCTAAAGGTGAATACAATTTAGGCCAATTACTCAGGGAAAAATTCGGATCCGAGGTGGTCAGTATTGGCTTCACCACCTGCCAGGGAACCGTGACTGCCGCTTCAGAATGGGACACGCCTTCAGAGCGAAAGCGGTTGGACGATGCGCTTCCGGAGTCCTATGAGGCGCTTTTCCATGAGTGTGCGCTTGAAACTTTCTTTCTCAATCTTAGGGACAATGAACACTTGAGAAATTATTTGGCTGATCCCCGTCTTGAGCGGTCTATCGGAGTGATTTTCACACCAAGCAAAGACCGCATGAATTACTATGGAGAAGCGAGGCTTTCCGAGCAATTTGACGCCATTTTGCATTTTAAAGAAAGCCGCGCGGTGGAGCCCTTGGAACGAGGAGGGACGGGGAAAAATGGGGAAATTCCAGACACGTTTCCCTTTGCAGTGTAAATTATTCTATGAAAACAATGGCAATTCACCCTGAAGAATGGAAGGAATTCTGCGACGCATTTAGCCAGATAAACAAGGGAGATCTCATGTCCGTGGAACATTTTCATCTGGATGGTCGGCATGACTATGTTGTTGAAGAACAACCCCTTCAAGCAATGACCTTGGACACAGATGACGCGTGCAGTGACATGATTTCTCTTGTGTTTTTCAAGGAAGGGCAGCGGCGCATCAGTCATGTCGTTATTGAGCCCATCCATCTCCGCACCAAGGAGGATGCGGAAGGAAGAAAGTTCATACAAATTGAGGCAGAAAACGGCGTTACAATCATAAGTTTTCACTCCGGCAAGCTTCCTGAGCAGCAATTTCATTCGGAATTTGCATCGTTTGGCGAACGAAAGGAAGTTAATAGCGGAATAGCACCTTCTTGAACATATGAAGCCTTATCTTGAAGAAATTGCGGGCGAAGCGGTAATCATACCGGCGGGAGAAGTGGATTTGGAGGGAACACTTAATATTCCAGCGCAATGCAAGGGAATTGTTTTGTTTGCCCACGGTAGCGGAAGCAGCCGGTTTAGCCCGAGAAACCGTTTTGTGGCCAATTGCCTGAATGAGAATGATCTTGGGACATTGCTGATGGATTTAATGTCACCGGATGAGGAGGCTGTCGATCTTCAAACTACACGTTTGCGCTTCGATATTGCATTTTTGGCGGAGCGTCTGTTGCATGCCATCCGATGGCTGCACCAGCAATTGGAAACCAGGAATTTGAAAGTCGGGCTTTTTGGTTCCAGCACCGGAGGAGGGGCTGCCTTGGTCGCCGCTGCGGAAGAACCATCATTGGTTCAGACAGTCGTTTCCCGGGGAGGGCGGCCTGATTTGGCTGCCGCGTCGCTGGCGGTGGTTATGTGTCCCACACTATTGATAGTGGGGGGCAACGATACGCAAGTGATCGAGTTGAATCGCCAAGCCTTGAACCAGTTGGCATGCGAAAAGCAAATGGAAGTTGTGCCGCGCGCTTCACACCTGTTTGAAGAGCCCGGCGCACTCGAAAAAGTGGCGGAATTGGCTGCGGCTTGGTTTCGCCTCCAATTCTCCCGCAAGGATCGTTAAGCGGATTTTTCCTTCGCCTTGTATACGATTTGATTTACCAAGCGTTTTACCCGTTCTCTTTTGGAATAGGTAAATTCATAAGTGGCTGTCCACTCGCGGCCAAAAGAGGCTGAAACCGACGCGGCAATGTCAAGAATTTCAGGAGAACAGGCGACAGTTTTGACCGCATCTTTCCTGGCGTTATAATCCAGATAACTCTTGGTTTCCTCAATGTAACAGACGACATGGGTTTCGCCGGGCATGCGTACGGCAATCAATCGGGGAGTAAAGCCGCTGCGCCGCAGCACATCCGCCGCCAGTGTCGCATAGTCATCACAATCGCCCGACCGAGAGGTCAGAAACACTTTGTGATCTTGAACTTCCTCGTGGAACTTGAATTTAAACTCAGAAAAATATTCCGCAAACCGTTCTGGGGTAATGCCTTGGGCAGCGTACAATTCATCCAGAGTGATGGCGTTTATTTTCGCCGCTCCGATCGCCAATGGCAGGAGCAAAAAAGTTGTCAGGCTTTTTCTGAAGAGTCGCATCACGTGTGGTTTAGCAGCGCGGATGCCATATACAAAAAACCATTAAAAAAGGCCAGAATTTCCATTAGGACAGCCAAATGGAAAATAGGATATGCACAAGAATGGAACACTTGATTCCAAGGAAAGGGGTAGTCGCCCAAGGCTGGGGGTACACTGGGCGATCAAATGGAGATCAAGGTGCTACAAGTCGTCGGCTCGCCCACTCAACGGACGCGCTGTATTCAGGGTCCGGAATTTTTCACAAGTCCTCCTCCAAAATGGAAGCTCATCACCGCCACTGTTTTCCATCCTATCGTTTCCCCGCAAGCCACCCCAAACTCTCAAAAAAAAATTCCAAATCAGTATATCCTAATGATCGAAGTGGCTGTTCAAACAAGCGATTGACACGTGTGGCAGCGGCTTTTAACGTCTGCGCGTAAATACCGATGGCGGAGCCCCGAATTTACACTTCGGGGATTTTTTTTGGCTCGGACAAAGTTTAGCGCGTCTCCCGGTCGGAATCGAAATAGTTTCGGCGCCCGGGAGCCCGTCATGTTGCAAAAATTATGAATACCATTCTGATTGGCGCCCAATGGGGCGATGAAGGCAAAGGCAAAATCATCGATGTGTTGACCGAGGAGGCGGATATCGTCGTCCGGTCCCAGGGCGGCAACAATGCCGGCCACACGGTTTTTATTGGCCCCAAGAAATACGTTCTGCATCTCATCCCGTCAGGCATTCTGCGGAAGAAGAAAACGTGCGTCATCGGTAACGGCGTGGTCGTGGACCCCATCGGGTTGGTGGGCGAGATTGACGGTTTGGAAAAGCTGGGCATTGACTGCAAGGGGCGCCTGTTTATTTCCGAAACCGCGCACATCGTCCTGCCCTATCATCGCGAGCTCGATGCCCAGCGCGAGGTAATCAAGGGCAAGAACAAGATTGGCACCACCAAGCGCGGCATTGGCCCGGCCTACGGCGACAAAGTCTCGCGCGTTGGGCTGAGGCTGATTGATTTGGTCAACCCGGAGCGCTTCGAGCAGAAGCTCAAAATCCGCATCAAGGAGAACAACGACATTCTCAAGGCGCTGGGGGCCAAGCCGCTTTCCTTCAAGCAGGTGCTTGAGGCCTATCGCGCCGCGGGCGACCGGTTGAAGCCGTTTGTCGCCAACACGGTGCTTCAGTTGCACAAAGCCATGGCCAAAAAGGCGAACATTCTTTTTGAAGGCGCCCAGGGCACTTTCCTGGACATTGACCACGGCACCTATCCGTATGTGACCTCGTCCAACACGACCTCCGGCGGCGCTTGCACCGGCTCGGGCGTGCCGCCCAACAAGATGGACCGCGTCGTTGGCGTGATGAAGGCCTATACCACCCGCGTGGGAGAAGGGCCGCTGCCGACGGAGAACGCCGAAATCGCCGACATGCTTCACGGCATGGGCCGCGAGTTTGGCGCGACCACGGGACGGGCGCGGCGCTGCGGTTGGTTTGACTCGGTCGCCACCCGCCACGCTACGATGGTCAACGGCATTGACGAATTGGCCATCACCAATCTCGACGGGTTGGACACGCTGGAAGTCATCAAGGTCTGCATTGCCTATCGTGTGGGGACGCAGCGCTTGGAGCATGTTCCGAATGACGTGGAAGTTCTGGGAAAATGTGAGCCGGTTTACGCCGAGTTCCCCGGCTGGAAAACCTCCACTGAAAAGGCCAAAAAATGGAAGGACCTTCCGCCCAAGGCGCGCAATTACCTCAAGGCCATCGCGGAACTGACCGGAGCCAAGCTGACCATTGCGTCGGTTGGGCCGGCCCGCGAGCAGACCATTTTTTTGTAAACAATTTTCACTTGTTGAGGCGCGCCGTGTTCAACAAATGAAAAACCCTATTCCCACTCGCAACCTGTGAGCGCCGCATTGCACCTCAGCCCGCAAGCCAAGGCCAATTTGCCGCAACACGTGGCTGTCATCATGGACGGCAACGGGCGCTGGGCCAAAGAGCGTGGGTTGCCGCGCGTGGAGGGCCATCGCAACGGCGTGGAATCGGTGCGCGCCATCGTGCGCGCCGCCGGGGAAGTGGGCGTCAAGTACCTCACCCTTTACGCGTTTTCTGTCGAGAACTGGAACCGCCCCAAGGACGAGGTGGACACGCTGATGAAGTATTTGGCGCGGTTTCTAAAAAATGAAATCGGCGAGTTGAACCGCAACAATGTCCGGCTTGAAGCCATTGGCCAAATATACCGCCTGCCGGAGTTCTGCCAGGAACAGTTGAAGAAAACCAAGGCGGCGCTGGCCAAAAACAACGGGCTGACGCTCATCCTGGCGCTCAGTTACGGCGGCCGGCAGGAAATTGTGGAGGCGGTTCGCAGCATTGCCGACAAGGCCAGACAGGGCGTCATTGATCCCGGTGAAATCAACGAGCAGGTGATTTCCCAGCACCTTTACACCCATCAGTACCCCGATCCGGACCTGCTGATCCGCACCAGCGGCGAAATGCGCCTGAGCAACTTTCTGCTCTGGCAGATTTCCTACGGCGAACTGGTCGTCACGCAAACTTTGTGGCCGGACTTTCGCAAAGCGCAATTTTTCGAGGCATTGGAAGAATACGCAAGGCGGCATCGCCGGTTTGGAGGCGTGTGATGGTTCGCGCATCCGCACATTGTTCTCAAGGTGACGCGTTGCTGCTGCAACGCCCAAATTGTGGACTTTTGCTGGGAACTCCCAGGCGAGCCGTCAAAGAAACCAGTCACGGCGAAGCGGCAGCTTCGCCCTACCGGGTCAAGAACGGTGCGTGGGATATTTGGGACATTCCGCGCCGCAACTTTCAATTCGACAGGCAACGCTCCTGATTTAAGGTTCTCCGCCGATGTCGCAGGAAACTAAACCACCAGCAACCGCATTGACCAAGGGACAAATATTTGTCCGCCGCCTGACCAGCACGGTCATTCTGTGGGCCGTGGTGCTGGGCGGGTTGTTTTCAGGAAACTCCCTGCTGTCGGATTATTTGTTTTTGGGATTCATGCTGTTCCTGGCCACGTTCGGCCTTGCGGAATTTTACGGGTTGGTCGAGAAGCGCGAGTTGATCTGCTTCAAAGGCTGGGGCATTACGGGGGGCATTCTTCTGATGGTCGGCACGTCGTTGCACTTCCACGGGAGTGTTGGTATTGCGGCAACGCGGGGATGCGTGGGATTGCGGGAATCCGGGCGCGCGTGAACGATTTTGAAACGAGCTTTCTTATTTTGTTTGTGCTCGGGCTGTGCGTGCGGCAGTTCGTTTCCAGGAGCAACACCGCGGGCATCCTTGCCATTTCGACGACGCTTTTTGGGCTCATGTACGTGCCGTGGCTGTTGAACTTCATCCAGAAAATCAATTACTTCCCGGACGTGCGCGGCGTGGATGTGCACGGCAATCTCTTTGTGCTCTATTTTATCCTGGTGACCAAATTCAGCGACGTGGGCGCCTACTGCGTGGGCTCGTTGATTGGACGACACAAGATGATTCCGCGCATCAGCCCCGGTAAAACGTGGGAGGGTTTTGCCGGCGCGATTGTGGTGTCCACCGGCGTCAGTGTATTGTTTGCGCACTTGGCCGGGGACAAACTATATGGAATGAACCTGATGCATGCGGTGATTCTTGGAATCATTCTGAGCAGCGGGGCGGTGGTGGGTGATTTGATTGAGTCCATCTTCAAGCGCGAGGCAGGAGTGAAGGATTCAGGGAGGCTTTTTCCGGGCATCGGCGGGATTCTGGACTTGCTGGACAGTTTGCTGTTTAATGCGCCGCTCATGTACTTGTACTTGCGGCATGTGCTGACAAAATGAACCGGTTAGGCAACCAATTATTTTTCGTTGAAAAGGTGAAATTCGCGCCCACCTGCGCGACCAGACTCCAGCACGCACCAGCGAAATGAAGAACGTCGTTTTACTTGGCTCCACCGGGTCCATCGGGACTTCGACCGTCAAGGTGGTTGAGGATTTGCCCGACCGTTTGCGGTTGGTGGGACTCGCCGCCGGCAACAATTCCGAATTGCTTCTGGAGCAAACACGCAAACACCGGCCCGAGGCGATTTCCCTTTTGGACGCGGCCAAAGCAAAGGAACTGGAAACCGCCGTCGGCTCCGCGACCCAAGTGTTTGCAGGAAATGAAGGGCTCATTCGCATCGCAACGCTGCCGTCGGCGGACATCGTCCTGATCGCGATTGTGGGAACTGCCGGGTTGCAACCCGCTCTCGCCGCCATTCGCGCGGGCAAGGACATTGCGGTGGCGTCCAAGGAAATTTTGGTGATGGCCGGGGAAATCGTCATGACCGAGGCGCGCAAGCATGGCGTTCGCGTGCTGGCTGTGGACAGCGAGCATTCGGCGATTTTCCAGTGCTTCGATGACAAACCTTCGAGTTCCGTGCGTCAGTTGTGGTTGACAGCGTCCGGCGGGCCGTTTCGGACCACGCCCAAAGAGGACTTTGCCGGCATCACGGTCGAGCGCGCGCTCAAGCATCCCTCATGGGCGATGGGCCGGAAAATCACAATTGATTCCGCGACGTTGTTTAACAAAGGGCTGGAAATGATTGAGGCCCGATGGCTGTTCGACATTGAAATGCCGCGCGTCCAGGTGGTGGTGC
The DNA here is from genome assembly GCA_937983475.1 of uncultured Verrucomicrobiales bacterium. Lineage (GTDB taxonomy): Bacteria > Verrucomicrobiota > Verrucomicrobiia > Limisphaerales > JACDHS01 > CALJZV01. The sequence continues at coordinate 7,485 of CALJZV010000339.1, read as the reverse complement.
ATCCGCAAAGCGTCATTCACTCGATGGTGGAGTTTGTGGACGGCTCGATCATCGCGCAGTTGTCCACGCCGGACATGTGTTTGCCTATTCAATATGCGCTGTTGTATCCGGAGCGTGTCCGCAGCGAGCGAGTTCAGACCAGCCTCGCCAAAATCGGCTCGTTGACCTTTGAAGAGCCGGATACCGACCGGTTTCCCGCGCTGAATTTGGCGCGCAGGGCAGGGGAGCTGGGCGGCACGCTTCCGGCGGTGCTGAACGCGGCCAATGAAGTGGCAGTGGACGCCTTTGTCAATCGCCGGAAAAGCTTCACCGACATCACCCAAACGGTCGCCTGCGTCATGGAACGGCACAGAATCATTGAACACCCGACGCTCGATCAAATTCTCGATGCGGACGCCTGGGCTCGGAAGGAGGCGGCCTCACTTTAAATTCGTCCGTCGTTTTAGCCGGTTGCCAGCTTTTGCCCGACGGCTATATTGGGCGGTGGTTGGGGCGACCTGAAATTATTATATGTCCGTTTTAAAAGTCATTTTCATCATCTTTGAAGTCATTCTCCTGTTCAACCTGCTGATTATTGTCCATGAACTGGGCCATTACCTGGCGGCGCGCTGGCGCGGGTTGAAGATCGAGCGGTTCGGCATCTGGTTTGGCAAATCGCTGTGGGAAAAGAAAATCAACGGCGTCACGTTCTGCCTCGGCAGCATTCCCGCCGGCGGTTACGTGGCGCTCCCCCAAATGGCGCCGATGGAAATGATCGAGGGCAAGAACGAATCGGACGAGGAGCCCCTGCCGCCCATCTCCGCGCTGGACAAAATCATCGTGGCGTTTGCCGGGCCGCTGTTCAGCTTCGGATTGGCACTGGTGATGGCAGTGATTGTCTGGGGCATTGGCCGCCCGGTCAGCGAACGCGAAACCACGACCACCATTGGGTATGTGTTCAAGGATTCGCCTGCTGAAAAAGTTGGCCTTCAGTCTGGAGACAAAATTCTTGAAGTGGACGGCGAAAAGGTCACCCGTTTTTCAGGCGTTACCGACAGCAGCATCATCTGGCGGATTATTCGCAGCGAAGGCGAAACAATTCCGATCAAAGTGGACCGAGGGGGGCAAATCCTGGAATTTCACCCCACTCCGGTAAAGCCCGAAACCAAGGCGTATGAGCGCAAGGGATTGCGCCAGATCGGCATTGAGCCGGCCTATAAGCCGATGATCGCCAAGGTGGTGCCCGGCGGACCCGCGGATCGCGCCGGGTTGCAGGCTTCGGATGTGGTTTTGGAAGCCGAAGGCAAGGAAATCATACACCCTGTGGATTTTTCGCGACTGGTTGAGGCTGCCGGAACCCAGCCCATGTCGGTGAAAGTGCAGCGAGCCAAGGAGGTCTTTTCCCTTTCGGTGACGCCGGCCATTCCTATTGAGGGCGAGCAGATTCCGCGCATTGGCATTGTTTGGGATGATACCGGACGGATGGATGTCATTCATCCCGGTCCCATTGAGCAGATTCGTGACAGCTTCAAGGCGATGACCAGCACCTTTGGTGCTTTATTTTCCAAGAAGTCGGACGTCAAGGCGCAGCACTTGTCCGGGCCGGTCGGCATTATGCGCATTTACTATTTGCTCTTTGAAAGCGACCAGGGCTGGAGGCTTGCGCTGTGGTTCAGTGTGGTGCTTAACATCAACCTCGCCATTCTCAACATGCTGCCCATTCCGGTGCTTGACGGCGGCCACATCACGCTGGCGCTCATCGAATCGGTGCGGCGAAAACCGATCAATGTGAAGATTCTTAATTGGATTCAAACCGCCTGCGCCGCATTGGTCATCGGCTACATTCTGTATGTCTCCTTTTATGATGTTCAGGATTTGGGCGGCAGGCGGGAAAAAGAGACGCCAGCCATGAAATTTGCCCCCGCGCCGGATTCCTCCACGGCTCCAGCCAAATAAACTATGCGCTACTGTCCGTCCCCTTACCTGTATCAACGCCGAAGCACCCGCGAAGTTGTCGTCGGCGATCCCGCCAACGGCGGCGTGGTCATTGGCGGCAACCATCCGGTGGTCAAGCAGTCCATGCTCACCTGCGACACCATGGACACGGCCGCTTGCGTCCAACAGACGCTCGAATTGGTCGAGGTTGGCTGCCAGATTGTCCGCATCACCGCGCCGACGGTGAAGGACGCGGCGAATCTTAAAAACATTGTCGCCGAGCTGCGCCAGCGGGGCTGCAATGTTCCCATTGTTGCCGACATTCATTTCAAGCCCGAGGCGGCGATGGAGGCCGCCAAATGGGTCGAGAAGGTTCGCATCAATCCTGGCAACTACGCGGACAAAAAGAAGTTCGCCATTCGCGAGTACACGGACGACCAATACGCCGAGGAACTGTGCCGCATCGAGGAACAATTCACGCCGCTGGTCAAGCTCTGCAAGGAACTGGGCCGGGCACTGCGCATCGGCACCAACCATGGCTCGCTCAGTGATCGCATCATGAACCGCTACGGCGACACGCCGCTGGGCATGGTGGAAAGCGCGCTGGAGTTTGCCCGCATCGCCCGCAAAAACGACTTCCATAACTTTGTATTTTCCATGAAGTCGAGCAATCCGAAGGTGATGATCGAGTGTTATCGCCTGCTGGTGGCCCGGCTTGATGAACTGGGGCCGGATTGGAATTACCCCGTTCATCTGGGCGTGACCGAGGCGGGCGAAGGCGAGGATGGCCGGATCAAGAGCGCCATCGGCATCGGCTCGTTGTTGTGCGACGGCATCGGCGAAACCATCCGCGTGTCACTCACCGAGGATTCGCCCCGCGAAATTGAAGTCTGCAACGATCTTTTGGCGCAGATTCCCGTGCTGACAAATCACGATTTATCCATTCTACGATTCAACAACCCGGTTTGGCCATTCGATCCCTTCAGCTTCCAGCGCCGGCAGACCCCGGAAATTGAACTTTCGAAGAGCGCGCAATGCGGCGGTGAGCAGACCATTCGCGTTGTGGTCACCCGGGCCGCATGGGACAAGCTCGCGCCAAAAATCCGACCCAAGGACGACGTCAAGCCCGAGGCGATTTATGAAGACCTGAACGTCCTTGAAGCGGATCCCACCCAGGAGTTCGATGTCAACTGCGACACGCAGTTGGTCACTGTGAAAGACGGCATCAATCTGGCGCCCATTGCCGCATTTCGGCTGTTGGCGTCGAAATTGAGGCATATGGGCCGCCGCAACCCGATTCTTCTCAAAGATTGCTTGAAATTTGAAGCTATTCCCCTGGAACCCAAAATCGCCCTTCTGCGCGCCTCGGTTGTCATTGGATCGCTGCTGGCTGATGGTATTGGCGACGCCATTCTGGTTCGCGGCGAGTCTGGGGCGGGCCAAAGCCTGCGCCTGGCTTACAACATTTTGCAGGCAGCCGGTTGTCGTTCCTTCAAGACCGATTACGTGGCTTGCCCCTCGTGTGGACGGACGTTGTTCAATTTGCAGACCGTTACCGCGCGAATCAAATCGCGCACCCAGCATTTGAAGGGCGTGAAAATCGCGATCATGGGATGCATCGTTAATGGCCCCGGGGAAATGGCCGACGCGGACTTCGGCTACGTCGGCGGCGCGCCGGGCAAAATCAATCTTTACGTGGGCAAGACGGCGGTAAAGTTCAACATTCCCGAGGCCGAGGCTGTGGATCGCCTGGTCGATTTGATCCGGGATCACGGCAAGTGGGTCGAGCCCGAGGAACTGGAATTAGCCGGTCAGCAAGCCTGAGCCTGACTTGTAGCGAAATAAAACCAGTGTTTTCTTTCAAGGGTGAAGCCATTGCCAACAGTCAAATGTCCCACCTGCAAAAAAGCCGGAAATTGGTTTGCCGGTCCATATGGGCCGTTCTGTTCCAAGCGTTGCAAGCTGGTGGACCTGGGAAAATGGTTCAGCGAGGAAAACGTCATTTCCGAGCCGCTGCGGCCTGATCATTTCCTCGAAGAGCTGGAGGCAGAGGAAAAGTCCCAGGACAAGGAAACTCAGTAAGTCCCCTTGCCGGCGGTTGGAGAGCGCTGGATCAGTTCAATTTCGTAACCCTCCGGGGCGTCAATGAAGGCAAAACCACCCGAGCCATCCGGGCGCATCGTCGGGCCGTCGGAGTAGGCCAGTCCCATTGAGGCAAGGTGGCGGCCAAAGTCATCGAGACTGTCCACCTCAAAAGCTAGATGTGTCAGGTCCGGTTGCACCTGTACCGGGCCGCTGGCGGGAAAACTACAGATTTCAATTTCCTCCGCGCTTTGGGGTGCCTTCAGGAAAACCAGTTCCGACCCGCGCGGCGACTTGTGGCGACGGACTTCCTCCAGGCCCAGCACGTCCTTGTAGAATTTGATGGTGTGATCCAGATCATTCACCCGATAACGTGTGTGCAGCAGTTTTTTCACTTTTGACATGCAGTGACTGTATGGCGAGGACATCAAAAAGTCATTAGTCAGTCTTTTTATCTTTTTTCAAAGGCAGTCAACCGGCCAGGCTCATGTAAAAACTGAGTGCTCAATCCTCTTCAATCGGCTTGTTGGCTCGGTCGTGTTCCGGTATTCGTTAAGGGTGCATCCTTCATTCCGTTGGCTGTTTTTGTTTTTGGCGCTGCATGGCGGCAGTGTCGGGGTAGCGCAAATTGACCCTGTGCAGCGGCGGTTGATTCAACTGGGCTACAATCAACCCATCGAAGGAAAGGCTCCATTGGCCGGATACGCGTATTACCTGCACAATGAGCCGGGCTTCCCAAGCGAAGACACGACCCTGCGACTGGCTGTGGCCCCGGTGTATCTGGACGCGGAGTTGGGCTTTTCGGTCAATGAGCGCACTGATTGGGCCATAGGCCTGGCAGGCGGCGGTTTTGCTGATAGCTATTTTGAAATCCGCCAGGGAAGGCTTCTGAATGGGGAGTCATTCCTGGGACACGGAGGAGGCCCGTCCGTGAGTCTTTATCACCGGTTCAATCCCGATCACCTGATCCCGGTCAACGGTATCGTTCGCTTGGGGACTTACTATTCGGTTTATGAACGGGAATCCGACACGGCTCCATTGTTTGTGCTGCCCGAGGATCGGTTGACGGCTCATTTGCGCACGGGCATCCGTGTTGGAGGCCGCGAGCCGCTGATGTTTCCCAAACTGGGGATGGAGCTTTCCGGGTGGTATGAAGGGCAGTATCGCGCTAACAACGGCACCTATGGATTTAATGACCGCGATGTGGAGGACGCGTCTCATTTGTTTTGGGGCAGGGCGCTGTTCATATACACGCTGCCTAATATTCGTCACAACTTCAGCGTTAACCTCACCGGTGGTTCCAGTGTTGATGCAGATCGTTTCAGCGCTTATCGGCCCGGAGGTGTTCTCCCGTTGGCATCCGAATTTCCCCTGACACTGCCCGGGTATTTTTACAAGGAATTGAGTGTCACCAAATTTGCCTTGTTGTCTGGCCAATACAATTTTCCCTTGGACCGAATGAACCGCTGGTCAGTCAGCACAGTTGGAAGTGTGGCAAGGCTGTCGTATCTTTCTGGCTTTGAGCAACCCAGTCGGTGGCAGTCTGGTGTCGGCGCGGGCTTGGGTTACCGGTCGCTGAAGAATAACTGGCGCGCCATGGTGGGTTATTCCTACGGTTTTGACGCCGTGCGTGACCACGGTAAGGGTGCGCAAAGCATCGGCTTCTTGTTGCAGTGGGATTTGGCGCCTCGACGGCCCGATGGCGTTCCGTCCGAACCTGATTCACCGGAGAAATCCCGCGGCTTGTTTGAAATTTTCGGGGATTGAATTTTATCGAATGCGGTGATGTCCTCGGCTTAAGGATTGCGCCGGATTGAATCCTCCCGGTAGTTTTGCCCTGCGATGCATTCCGTTCAAATTCCATCCCGCCATTTCGCCAGTGACAACTACTCGGGCATCTGTCCTGAAGTCTGGGAAGCGATGGTTGCCGCCAACGCCGGACATGTGAAAAGCTACGGGGATGATCCGTGGACCGAGCAGGCGAGCAACCTGCTGCGCGACATTTTTGAAACCAATTGCGAGGTGTTTTTTGTCTTCAACGGCACGGCGGCCAATTCTCTGGCCTTGGCCTCGTTGTGCCAGTCCTACCATAGCATCCTTTGCCATGAACTGGCGCACATTGAGACCGATGAGTGCGGCGCGCCCGAGTTTTTTTCCAATGGAACCAAGGTGCTGTTGCTGCCAGGTGAAAACGGAAAAATTGACCTTCCGGCCGTTGAGCGCATGGTCAATCGCCGTAGTGACATTCATTACCCGAAGCCCAAGGTGTTAAGTGTCACTCAGGCCACCGAGGCAGGGACCGCTTATTCTGTTGACGAACTAGGCGCCGCCGGGGGAGTAGGCCGACGGCTGGGGCAGCGCCTGGACATGGGTGGGGCGCGGTTTGCCAACGCGGTGGCGTCTTTGGGGGTAGCGCCAAAGGTTCTGACATGGAAAGCCGGCGTGGATGTACTGTGCTTTGGCGGTTCCAAAAACGGGATCGCGTTGGGGGAGGCTGTGATATTTTTTAACCGTAAACTGGCCGAGGAATTTGATTACCGCTGCAAGCAGGCGGGACAACTGGCGTCCAAAATGCGCTTTCTGGCCGCGCCATGGGTGGGAATGCTCAAGGATGGCGCATGGCTGCGACATGCGGCCCACGCCAACTTGATGGCTCAATTGTTGTGGGATAGTCTTCAAGGCATCGCGGGGGCGGAAATCCTGTTTCCGCGGCAGGCCAACTCGGTGTTTGTACAGTTGCCCCAGCCGGTCATTGACCAACTTCGCCGACGCGGATGGTTGTTTTATTCTTTTATCGGCAAAGGCGGATGCCGACTCATGTGCAGTTGGGACACAGACGAGAAGGATGTGAAAAACTTTGTTAGCGACCTGAAATCGCTGATGGCTTCATGAGGCCCCAAGTCAGCTCATGCCTGATGGCTGCGCCAGCACGTTGGGCTACCATGTGGGGCGAACTTTTGCGCCAATGCCGTTAATAAAAGAATTTAAGAAGTTCGCGATGCGGGGCAATGTCATTGACCTTGCCGTGGGAGTGATAATCGGCGGGGCTTTTGGCAAGATCGTCAACTCACTGGTTGGCGACGTTTTCATGCCCGTGGCTTCGGTGTTCACCTCCAAGGTGGACTTCAAGCGCCTGTTCATTTCGCTGGATGGTAAGGAATATGCCAGCCTGGAGGGGGCGCAGCGGTCCAAGGCTCCAGTTCTAACTTACGGGCAATTCTTCCAGAACGTGATCGAATTCCTAATCATTGCGTTCGTGATCTTTTTGGTTGTCCGGCAAATCAACAAATTGAAAAGCCCCGCCGAGGCGCCGGCGAGCAAGAACAAGGAGTGCCCGTTTTGCATTTCAAAAATCCCCGAGAACGCCAGCCGCTGTCCTCAATGCACCTCCACTCTTTCCTAGGCGTCTGGGGTGTGAGCGAGCTACGCCTGAGGAATGCCAGACTGGCTCATTTATTCATAAGCGATGGAAGAGTATCCTCCAGACTC
>CALJZV010000338.1 GCA_937983475.1 uncultured Verrucomicrobiales bacterium | reverse complement strand
AATTATATTGAGTGTTGAGAGATACGGCTAACCGGGAGGAAATCAAGGCTGAATTCGCATGCTTAAGCAAGAAATGTGGGTTGTTCAAATTTGATGCCTTGCCATTTTTCCGAACTGTAACTTTGCCGGCATTTGTTCGTCATTTTCTTTTGCTAGCTTGTTAGGACATTATAAATGAAGCTCACGTCCATAATGGAATTAATTGAATAATCTTTGAACCCATTCAGACCTCGGGTTTCCACAGTCTAAATCCCAAACAACCATGAAAATCAGAAATTATTGTACTTTAGTCATGGCCATTGTGGCCGCCCAGTTGGTTATGGTGCAAAGCGCGGCCGCGCAAATACTTTTGAGCTCTGGCAGTTATACACAAAATTTCAATTCACTGGCCCTTTCTGGAACGGCGAACACCTGGACGGACAATTCCACGCTGCTGGGGTGGTACATATCCAAGAGCGTGGCTCCGAACGCCGTGACTTCTTACCGCGCCGGTACTGGTTCAGACACGGCGGGGGCCATTTACAGCTTCGGAACCGCCTCCAATTCCGATCGCGCGCTGGGGTCGCTGGGCTCCGGGACGCCGGGTAATTTTGCTTATGGGGTGCGATTGAAAAATGACACCGGGATCGCTCAAACAAATTTCAGGGTTACCTACACGGGCGAACAATGGCGCAACGGCGGCAATGCCACTCAGCATAAGTTGGCTTTTTCGTACCGGACCACCAGTTCGCCAATCACCGGTTCGGATGTGTTGAACACCGCCACATGGATCGCTGTGACAGCCTTGGATTTCACCGGTCCGATCGCCACGACCACTGCGGCAGCGCTGGATGGAAACGCTGGGGCAAACCGTGTGACCAACATTACCGCAGTGTTGGCCGGTGTGACCCTCCAACCCAACGATGAATTGTTTATTCGCTGGTTTGACCCGGATGACACCGGTTCGGACCATGGCCTGAGCATTGATGATTTGAGCGTTACGTTCTCCGCCGCCTCCGGCAACCCGCCCGTGATCGCCGCTCAGCCTCAAAGCTTGACGGTGGTGGACGGAGTGACTGTGAACTTTAACGTGTCGGCTTCAGGCGACAGCCCTTTGGTCTTTCAATGGAGGCACAATGGGAGCAATTTGCCGGGTGCAACTGATTCTTCGTTGACACTGACCAGCGTCACGCATGCGCATGCCGGCAATTATCTGGTTGTGATCACCAACAACTCCGGGGCGATTACAAGTGAAGTCGCGGTTCTGACGATAGATACCCTGACCCCCTACCTGGCGGGCACCCTTTCGGTTCTTTCATACAATGTCAAAGGAAACGGCGCGAGCGATTGGACAACCAATTCCTCACAAGTCGCGGCCATAGGCAGGAAGGTTCGATATCTCAAACCCGACGTCATTGCGTTCAATGAAATCCCATTGGCGCATACCCATGAGATGACCAATTTTGTGAAAGCTTTCCTTCCTGGATATTCACTGGCCACCAATTCCGGGACGGATGGCGCTATCCGGAGTGTTATCTTAAGCCGGTTTCCGATAGTGCGCTCGCAGAAGCACCTCGATGGCACAACTCTGGCGAGCTTTGGGTACGCCGGAAATTTCACACGTGATTTGTTTGAAGTGGAATTGAATGTTCCGGGTTTCAGCCAACCGATGCACGTCTTCACCACTCATTTAAAGGCATTGGCTGATTCAGACAGCGCAGCCAAACGGGCCGCAGAGGCGGGTGCGATCTCCAATTACTTTGTCACAGGGTTTCTGACAACCAACGCCAATCGTCCTTATGTCCTCACGGGAGATTTGAATGAGGATATCAATCGGCCACCCGGCTCAAGCCAGCAGCCGATCCAGCGTTTGGCAAATTCACAAACCGACCTTCGCCTCACCACACCGGTGAATGTGACCACAGGAGACGACCGCACGTGGTCCATTCAATCACTGCCTTTGACGGTGCGCTTTGATTATGTGCTGCCTTGCGGAATGTTGTTTTCAAACATTGCCGGTAGCGTCGTGTTCCGGACCGACAATTTAAGTCCCCTACCGCCGACGCTGAATTCCACCGACAGCGCAACGTCTTCCGACCACCTGCCGGTCTTGATGGCGTTCAACAATCCCTTTGTCGCAGCGCCGCCTTCAATCACCAGCGATCCCGCAAGCCGGACCAATGTGGCTGGAACCACGGCCATATTCACAGTGGAAGCGGCGGGGAGCGAACCGTTGGGTTACCGATGGCAAAAAAATGGCCTTAATCTGAATGATGGGGGAACGGTTTCGGGCACATCCACCGCCACCCTTGCCATTACTGGTGTCTCTGATCCTGATGCTGGTGCTTATCGCGTTGTGGTAACCAATGCTTGGGGCACAGCTACAAGTCAGGAAGCAACACTAACCGTGATAGTTCCTCCAACGATCACAGCGCAACCTGCCAGTCGCACGGTTGCAACAGGGTCTTCGGTTAACTTAACTGTCTCCGCATCCGGCACAGAGCCTTTCAATTACCAATGGAAAATTAACGGCGATGACTTGGCCGATGGCGGCAATGTCTCCGGAGCAACCTCCCGCACGCTGACACTCTCCAATGTCTCCAACGCCAACAACGCCACTTACTCGGTTCTGGTAAGCAACAGCGGCGGTTCAGCACTCAGCTTGGGCGCCACGCTAGCGGTTATTGATGGAGTGCAAATACTTTCCCAGCCCCAAAACCAAACCAACAATCCGGGTGAAACGGCGGTTTTTGCGGTTTCCGCGACCGGTGGCGGCACGCTGAATTACCAATGGCGAAAAAACGGTTCGCCGCTTTCAAATGGAGGCACTGTGTCCGGCGCGACGACCGCGACTTTGACATTGTCCAATGTTACTTTGGCAGACGCGGCTACATATTCCGTTTCGGTGACCAATGCCGCCAGCAGCGAGCTTAGTGAAAGCGCTTTTCTGACTGTGTTGGTCGCTCCCCAGATATCAGCGCAGCCAACCGGGCGCACAAACAGTGCCGGGGACAGAGCTGCTTTTAGTGTTTCAGCAACAGGAACGCAGCCCTTGCATTATCAATGGAAATTTAATGGGGTGAATTTACCGGGTGGCACGACCAATACACTGGTTGTTTCTCCGGCCGATTTCTCTGACGCTGGCGATTATAGTGTTGTGATTTCAAACGAAGTGGGCATGGCCACCAGTTCGACGGCTTCACTGGGCATAACCGGAAGGATTGCACACATGAGGGCGCGTTGGGATTTTAACAGCATAACACCTGATTCTTCCGTCAACACCGGGACCACTCTTCCCTCCATTGGGAGCGGCATTCTTGAAGTGACGGGAGGGGCTGTGACGAATGGATTTGCAGCCGGCAGCAGTTCCGATCCTGCCTCTGTTGGCAACGACAACTCGGGTCTGCAAACTGGCAACTACAGGACCAACGATCCAAATAAAACCGCTGGCGTTTTAGTCCGTGTCAATACGATGGGGTTGGCGGGTTTGACAGTTGCGTGGGAGCAGCGCGTGAGCAGCACTGCCAGCCGTTACTTCCGATTCCAATACACAACCGACGGTGTCACGTTTTTGGATGGCCCTGTGATTGCCATGATCAACAATAGTGTGTTCGAGCATAAGCGCGTGGATTTGTCCGGAATTCCCTCCGCCAACAACAACCCAAACTTTGGATTCAGGATCGTCACAGAGCATGAAAATTCAGCGACGGGAACAGGCCTTGCGGCGTTCGTGGGCACCGGTGGAACATTTGGGCAGGCAGGCACCGTGCGCTTTGAATTAATGACGGTGTTCGCTGAACCCAGCGCGCCAGTGATTTTAGCGCACCCCGAGAATTATGTTGCTCCTGCGGGTGCTACTGCCGTCTTTAGGGTAAATGTTATTGGCGCTGAACCTTTATTTTACCAATGGCGTAAGGCGGGTGCGCCTTTGTCTGACGGCGGCAACGTGAGTGGCGCGAACAGCGCGA
>CALJZV010000337.1 GCA_937983475.1 uncultured Verrucomicrobiales bacterium | reverse complement strand
GTGTCAATGTGCAGGGCGGCTACGCCGGTCGTCCGGTCGTGGATTGGTCGATGAGCGACGCGCCACCGACCTGGCTGAAGCTCAACGAGTTTGCAGGCGTCGCTGTGCTGGCTGATGGCTTGGGGTTGCCCGAGCGCGTGAATTCACGTCATCGCACCGGCGTAAATGCGGCGTTTGGCGACGGCAGCACGCGCTGGGTCGGCCGCGATGCGTTCAATACGCCGTTGCAAAGTTGCGCGGCCATCTCCTCGGCACACAATCAGGCGCAGGACGAGATTTGGGATGCGTTAAAATGATAGAGCATAAATTGATTTGCAGCCGTCCCCTTCCTTGACAGCGCTTTGGCCGGATTTTGGGGGTATTTTCAAAATGTTTTTTAACGCCACCAATCAACGATTGCAGGCAATTAAACTTCTGGATGGCTATAAAGCTCGAGTGACCAATCGGACTCAGATGAAGTGTTCCTTGATGGAACACAAGGCAGACTCTTAGTGCGAAATGAGTGTGCTGACCTGATACGCCTAAACTACTCTTTCGCTTGTTATGATCCGGACCCTGACATCCAGTTTGTGCGCAGTTGCGGCCTGCAATGCTCTTGGAGCGAATGCAACCCCGCTCGTCGCGCCACCCGAGCCGCGCGCCGTGCAGACAGTCCATCGCGACGGCGTGCCGCACACGGATCGGAATGGCAAACGCCTGCTGCGCTTCGATCCGGAGCGGTCCTTTTTCCCCATCGGCACGTGGGGCAACTCGAAGCCGGGCGAAGTCCAGGGGCAGACCTACGACTGGGCCGAGCTGAAGCGGGCCGGCTTCAACACCGTCTGGCCCTGGCCCTACGACCGCGAGCAGCAGTTGCGCGACGCCGCGGCGCACGGACTGCAGGTCATCCTGATGAATCCGCCTGGCGAGGAGGCGTTGAAGAAGCTCAAGGACCATCCCAACCTGCTGGGCGTCGTCTGGAAGGACGAGCCGATCATCCAGCCCGGCACGACGGAGAAGACGTTTCAGGAATTTGTCGCGTATCGCAAGATGGCCGGGCGCGTCGCGCCGGACCTGCTGGTGTTCGTCAACGAAACCGCGTGGATCACGCACGCCAACTGGCTCAAGTGGAACACGGCGGGCAACATCGTCTGCCACGACAATTACCCGAACTGGCCGGTGACCGACTCGATCAACCGCGGCTCGTTCGGCACGACGAAGAACGGCATTCCGCAGTCGGTCTCGCTGAGCGTGGCGGCCAACCCGGGAAAGCCAGCCTGGCTGATCGTCGGCGCGTTCGAGGAGATGGGCTCGGCGCGGGCGCAGTTTCCGTTCCGGTTTCCCACACCCGCACAACTGCGCGCCGAGGTTTACGCCGGGCTGGTCCACGGCGCGACCGGCATCTGCTACTTCACGTGGGACAGTTGGATTTCGCGCGACGGGAAGGTGATCGGCTACTCGCCCAATCCGAGGGCAAACATCCGCGCGGGCGGCCCGCCGCGTGTGGCCAAGCCGATGCAATTGGTTAACTCGCGCTCTCTCTGGGACGCCATCAGCCGCATCAACGCCGAGCTGCACGAACTGACGCCGGCCCTTTACTCGCCGACCGTTGCGGCCAACGAACTGGACTACGACGTGCGCTACGAGGGCAACGCGCTGACCGAGTTTCCCATCCGCGCGCTGCTCAAGTCGCATCCGCAGGGCGGTTACGTGCTGCTGACGGTGAACCTTGACCGCGCGGTGCTGGACGGCGTGTTCAAACTCAGCAATACGCTTAAGCGGGTGGCGACGCTCTTCGAGACGGGCGAACCGCTCTCCATCAAGCCGGGCGCGCTGGAATTTTCCGCCGAATACGAACCGTTCGACACGCACGTGTTTCGGATTGAACTCGACCAGTGACACGGCGGATCATGTATATTCAACGCAGTTCCTGAAATGACATTGAAGTTCTCCGCCGGGCTGAAGACGGTTTTGACATTGTCGGTTTTCCCGCTGGCAAGCCTGCTGACCGGGCCGGCTCACGCCGCGATCCACATCGGCGCGTGGTCGCCCATCTACAAGGGGATCGATTACGCCATCGGCACGGCGGACACAGCCGAACCGCGCGCCCAGCAGGTTCATGCGCTGCGGATCGATTTGAAAGACCCCGACGTCCGCCTGTTCGGCACGCCTTCCAACGGCGCTGCGCCGCTGGACACCACTTCGCAGAACGCCGGCCAGTTCCTCACCCAACACGGCCTGCAGGTGGCGGTGAACACGAG
>CALJZV010000336.1 GCA_937983475.1 uncultured Verrucomicrobiales bacterium | reverse complement strand
CCTGCCAATTTTTACCGGAAAGTAAACTACAAAGTCTTGGGAAAAACGATCGATTCGGTCGGTGGTTGTCCATGCCCGGCGCGTAAAACTAAGGAGTTGTGGACCATTACACCTAATGGTTTTCAAAATGGAATTAATGTTGCCATATTGCGTGCCATGGACCCAAAACACATCGGAATCACCATCGTGATGTGGTCTATTGCAGTCGGCTTTTCCTTTTTTGTTGCGCTGAGCGTTCGCCGGGGCCACATGCGCGTAAACCGCAGGAAAATTACGCGAGAAAAAAATCCACTGTCATTCTGGTTTTGGACGATTTACTTCCTCCTCGCGGCAGCGTTTATTTTTGCCGTTCCTCTTTGGAAATTTTACTCAAAATAGAAATGACAGCAGGGTGTCTGAATGGCCTGACCCTGGGGTTGCAAGAACTCACGCCACAGCCTTGTGCGTGCAGGTCAGGTCGGCCTTCGGGTCAATGCCCCATTGACCGGCCAGGCGTTCGTGGTCCGGAGCGAGGCTCCAGCGGTCCGGCAGAGCGTCGCCGGTGTGCGCGGGGTTGGCCCCCTTGAGTTCCATGCAGCCCTTGTTGTTGCCCACGCGCGCGATCAGGTCCAAGTCCTCCTCGCTGAACTGGATCTCCGGCAGGGCCGCCAGTTCGTCCACCTTGGACTCGATGGGCCTGGCGTCCGGGCCGATCTCCTGGATCAACGTCGGGATGACGCTTTGCACCGGCGCATGGGAAAGGTTCCAGAGCGAGGCCAGTTGCAGCATGGTGACGCCGTGCTTTTCGGCAACCGGCCTCAACTGCTTTAATTTCTCACAACCCGCCTCCACCCAGCCGGCGGGCCGGAAGGAACGATGATCCTGCGCGCCGAACTGGTGTCCGGGCCGGACATCATCGTGGAATATTCCGCCGTAATCCACCACGCGGGTGATGAGCTTGACGTTGTGTTTTTCGGCGGCGGGCAGGCAAAGGCTCCCGGGCCAGGGCTCGAACGGATTGAGAATGATCATGGCCCAGTCCAGCAGCGGGCCAAACCGCTCGAAACTCATGAGAATGTCGAGCGTAAAGCCGTTGGCCGGTCCGGGCGCGATGCCCAGCCGGTCGGTCAGCCCGGCGTCCTTTAATTTCTCCATGCCTGTCCCGACCGCGGCGCCGCTGGACCCGGTTAAGTACGCGTCGGGCCGCAGGATTAGCTCGAGCCCGGCCGCGCGGCCGCGTTCCAGCGATTTCTCGGTGGCCATGCGCAGGTAATCGGCGTAATCGCGCGGCTGGCGCAGGCTCGGGTCGGTGAAGCGCGGATACCCCTTGGCTCCCTGTCGCTGGCCCTTGTAGAAGTCGTGCCCCACGGCGCCCACCAGGCAATAGGACTCGCGCGGCAGCCCGGCCAGCGCGCGGCCCAGAAGGTCATCGGCCGCGCCGTTGCCGTACACATCGGCGGTCATGAAGGTGCGGATGCCGCGCCGGTAGGCGTGTTGCGCGACACCGATCCAGCGCTCGTCGGACAGCGCCTCGCCATAGTGCATGAAGCGGCCGCCGTTCCAGGTTCCGTAAGCTGTGCGAGTCAATTCCATGGGCACATTATTACGGCTTGGACGGCCCGGGATTCAAATGAATCTTCTGGGATCAAATGAAGGCCGGTGCAAACTTTTCAACCCTTGCCTCCACTGCACAAGTGGATAGAGTGTTGGCAAATCGGTAGATCCCTTACCTGAATGCAATTTTTCTGGGCAATCCCAATGGTGGTGTTAGTGATCGCTGTCTTTTTCTTTTTTGTCCGAATTGTCTGCTTGCCCTTTTCATGCCGCATCCGTAGCCAAGTCCGACGGCATCCGTGGTTACACGGTGTCTGGGGACTGGCTGCGGTTATCTATTTGATCGTCTTCTTGATTCAGTTGAATTCTGCCCTGCGACAACCGCATAGGCCTCCTTATCGCTATACCCGCATCGCGGACTGCACCAATGCTGTGGTGAAGGCCACTGTGAGGAATCCCTCCGTGGCATCCATGCACATCTTCATTTTGTCTGTTCCGCAAAAACATTCCTTGGAGTTTTCCGGCCGTGTGGAACTGCGTGAGGGAGATCAACAGATTCACGCCGTTGAATTCAACTCAGCGACGATTCACAGAACTCAATGGATGGAAAATGGAGGTGCTTCCCTGGCCTTCGAATTGATGAGCCTGCCCGCCCGATATCGTTTAGAGCCGAACCGTACTTACGAAGTTTACGTTCTATTCAGCAATCTCCCACCCGAGGGAAGCGCCCTTTGGTATTGGCGCCGCCAATTTCAAAATAAAAGGGTTGAAGGAGGAGAAGCCCAAACGCAAAAGCCAACATCCCACTACTCCTGCGAGCCGGAGACAAAATCCTTGTAAAGGGCCAGCCCTTCCTTGACCACCCGCATCGAGTCGCGGTCCAGCACCTGATAATAGCGCTGGCGCTCCGGCAGGATGTTTTCCAAGGCCTCCTCGACCGAGTCAAAGGCGTCCAGGAAGTCCTTGAAGCCGCCCAGCGGACGGCCCACGTAGTAAGTGAACACCAGGTATTGTTTCATGCGCGGCAGGCGCGAACCGGAGCGGTTCATCGGCCTCCGGGCCTTGTCATAGCAGGGGCCGTACCGGATAACACAACACGCGAAAATGAGGTCTTTGTCCCGAAAAGCACGGCCGCTCTGCCCATTTTGATGAAAGGACTAGCCGCAAGTGTCTGTTGTAAAGACAGCCCGCGCGTTTCAGCGGACCCGCAGTGTCAGCGCAATGCCGGCGGCGGCGAACACCAGGTTGGGCAGCCAAGCCGCCAGCCATCCGGGCAGATGGCCGCCGGTGCCCAGGCTCAACCCCAGCCGCAGCAAAATGAAATAGGCGAAGCAGAGGAAAATGCTCGCCGCCACGCCGACAAACACGTTGCGGCGGCCCGAGGGCGCGCCAAAGGGAACGGCAATCAGCACCACGACCAGGCACGTCCACGGCGCGGCCAGGCGGCCCTGAACATGGGGCTCCCGCCGGGCAAACTGCTTGGGCGGCAAAACGGGATGCAGCCGGAAGTAGTTGCGGATTTCCTCGATGGAAAGTTGCGGCCGCTTTGCGGCCTGGATGCTGCTGAGGCTGTTGATTTTCAATTCGCTGCGGATGAGCGCGGGCGTTTCGGAAAACTCCGGGAAAACCAGAAGATTGGTCATGATGGGCGTGGGCAACACATCCTCGGGCGATTTGTAGCGCCATTCCTGGACCTCATGGAACACCCAGGCATTGTTGGTCCACTGGGCGGATGCGGCATACACGTCGCGCCAGGCGCCATCGGGCATTCGCCACTGGATGTTGACATTGGACAGGGTCAAGGATTGGAGGTTGTAGGCGGAGGCGTGCCAGTCGCGGCCATCGGCCTGGTTGCGGAAAAATAAATCCTGCTTCCAGTCCTGGTTGGCCTGCGCCGAGGAATCGCGCCGGGTGAGACTGCGCTCGGCTTTCTCGAAGCTGGCCGGCACCCAGAGTTCGCTGACGGCCAGCAGCGCCAGGCTGAACAGCAGCCCGACCCCCATGTAAGGCATGGAGAGCCGCCACAGGCTGATGCCCGCGGCGCGCATGGCGGTCAGCTCATGGTGGCGCGCATGGTTTGTGAGCGCGTACAGCACGGCCAGCAGCAGGGCAACGGGCAGGACCACCGAGAGCATTTCGGGAGTTTTGATCAAATAAAACTCCGCCACGTCGAGGACCGTGAGATTGCGGCTTTGAAAATCCCCCACCTCGGAAAAGAGGTCGAACGACACCCAGAAAATCAGGAAGCCACCCAGGCAATAGCCCAAGGGAATGAGCAATTCACGCAACAGGTAGCGGTCCAGCAGACGCATGGCGCGGAGGGTAGTGGCAGCGAGAAGGCAAGGCAAGCAGGGGCAAGGCCGCCGGGAATTGGTTTGACAATCGAGGCTGTTTCCAAACAATGCGCGCATTCCCAGATTCACGCCGCCTCGAACCTTTGTTTTGCGGCGCGATTTACTCATTCACCAGATCAAAACCGACACTATGAACCCCCGCTCCATCAAATTGCTGTTGCTTTGCCTTGTCGCCTTTCAAGGCATCGCTTTCTCCCAGACCTTGAATGTGCCGCCTCGCCCAACCAACGCGCCCAGCGGCAGCCAATTTGCCAAAATGATCACCACGCTCTCGCTCGCGGAGCGCGAGAACGCCATTTGCGCGCAGGTTCTCCAGGGCAACGTGCCGAACTGGATGCGGTCACTGGTCCTGGTGACGACCAACGCCACCATCAACAGCGTCAACCACACGGTCAGCTACTACGTGACACCCGATTATCTGGCCGTCGGCAATGACACGGATTATTTTCTGATGCCAATGACGCCGTTGCTGGGACAGCGGATTGCCGACACGCTCGGGTGCAGCCTGCCGACGCGCAAAATGGTGAACGACATCTGGAAGAAAGCCCCGTGCAAGCTCGCGCCCTCCACCATCCCGCCCAGCTCCGCGATGACGACCGTTCCGGTGTTCGAGCAGCACAACACGACTGTTCGCGGACAGCGCTTTGCCGTGACCAACACTTATCCTTTGGGAACATTGACCGGCGGCGATAAAAAGGACGTGGTCATTGCCACTAAAATCTACACCGGCCTCCAGCCCGGCGTGCCCAAGCCGGTGGTTATATACGGGTGGCACCAGTTGAGCGGTTCGCCCATCCAGCCGCTATACAATGGACATGAGGAATCCTACGCCGACTACAGCCACGGTATTCGCCTGGTGCAAATGGCCCTCACGGTGAACGGCCAGCCGGACACGGTGACCAACGTGCTGAAAAACGCGTCGCTGGCGGCTTTGTTGAGCGATGAGACCACCTATTCGGGCAACACGCTTCCGACGCCGCGTTACACGCTTCCGGCCTACGCGCCCGCCATCACGACCCAGCCTTACAGTCAGGCGGTCAATCCGGGGACCGATGTGACCTTCAGCGCCTACGCCATCGGAGACGCGCCGTTGCATTACCAATGGCAGTTCAACGGCAACAACATTGCGGGAGCGACAAGTGCGACCCTCACGCTAAGCGGCGCGCAATCCGGCAACGCGGGAAGTTACACCGTCGTGGTCACCAACAGCGCCGGTTCGGCCACGAGCCTTGCCGCCGTTCTCGCGATCCACGCGTCGAGCTATTCACTTTTGTTTTCCGACACGTTTGAAACCAACAGCGCCTCGCTTTGGAATTTCTTCCAGGATTCCGGCAATGGGACGCCGGATTACACGGCGGACTGGTCGTTTGATTACGGTGCGGTCGGCTACGTCTGGAACGGCAAAGGATTCCAAATCCCGCCCGCTCCCAATTCGGGGGGAACCACCCGCGGCGTCAAATTGACCGTCAATAACAACGACGCCACCGCCGCCACCGCCGCCGTGAACCTCTACCCCAAGAATCTTTCGGCCAGCGGCAATTTTGCCCTCAAATTTGACCTGTGGATGAATTATCCGGGCGGTCCGGGCGGCATCAACTCCACCGGCAGCACCGAGCACGCCATTTGCGGCATCAACCATGCCGGCACCCGGCCCAACTGGGCCGCCGCCTCGGCTTCGGCGACCGACGGCCTGTGGTTTGGCGTGGACGGCGAAGGCGGCACCTCGCGCGATTACCGGGCCTATGTCGGCAACCTTTCGGGCGTGCAAACCGAATTGATCGGCGCCGCGGCCAGCGGGTTGGCCCAGTCCAACAACACTGCGGGAATCTTTCCGGCCCTTTTTCCGGCCTCACGGTTTGAAAGCGAGGGTGCGCCCGGCAAACGCTGGGTTTCAGGCGAAATCAACCAGGTCAACAACACCATCACATGGAAGCTCGACGGCACGGTGGTCGCGCAGCGGGTCAACACCTCCTCATTCACTTCCGGCACAGTGATGATTGGCTACATGGATGTTTTCACGTCCATCGCCAATCCAACCAACGACGCCTTTGTGATTTTCGACAATGTTCGCGTGGAAAACTGGAACGTCTCCCCGACCCTTCCGCCCGAAATCACAACGCAGCCGCAAAGCCAGACAGTGTCAGTCGGGGAAGCGGCCTTGTTCAGTGTTGTCGCCTCGGGAACAGCGCCGTTTAATTACCAATGGCGTTTCAACGGCGCGAACATTTCCGGCGCAACCGGCAGCAGCCATGCAATCGCCAGCGCGCAATTGAGCGATGCGGGCAATTACTCCGTGCTCGTGTCCAATTCCGCCGGCAGCGTGGCCAGTGCCCAGGCATCCTTGACGGTCACGGCCAGCGGCAACCCGCCGGCCATCACTCAGCAGCCGAATGGCCAGATGGTGAACCAGGGAACTGAAGTGACATTCACCGTTGTCGCGACGGGCACCGGTCCACTGAGTTATCAATGGCGCTTTTACGGCGGCAACATCTCGGGCGCCACGGCCAGTAGCCATACAATCAGCAGCGCCCAGCCCGGCGACGCGGGAACCTACTCGGTCGTGGTGACGAACAACTGGGGTAGCGAAACCAGTTCCGGCGCGGTGCTCATCGTGAACACGCCACCCACCATTACAACTCAGCCGCAAAGCCAGACCGTGGCTCCGGGCGCGAACGCCACTTTTACTGTCGCATCATCCGGCACCGCTCCCATCTATTATCAATGGCGACTGAACGGCGTGGATATTTCGGGAGCGACAGACACCAGCTACACACGCGGCAATGTCCAATCCGCCGACACCGGCATTTACTCAGTGGTCGTTTACAACTCGGTCGGTTCGACGCTCAGCGACGACGCGTCCCTGTGGCTGGCCGGTCATTCGGTTTTTGGCGATGAGTTTGAGTCCGGCTCCATGTCGAACTGGACTGTGCTTTCCGGCAACACGGCGCTGACCATTTCCACGGCGCAAAACCAGACCCCGGGCGGCAGCAAGAGCGCCCTCGTCACCAGTTCCCTTAATAAAATGTACCGCAACCTCGGTGCGGAGGTGCAGAACCGAGCCAAAGTCACCTTCTGGATCTATGACGACAACGGCGCGCAACACCGCGTCTATGGGGAAGTCCGTTCCTACACCGGCGCGGGTTATCCCGGCACCTTGCAGCAGCTATTCGCCATTGGCCGCTATGGCACCGGGTTTGGCACCGGCACCGGCACCCTGGCCGGCGAAGTCGTCAACACAGCAAAATATCAGGGCCGCATCGTGGCGGGGTCCAACACCGGTTGGTTCAACCTCAACGCCAATCGCACCGTCGGCTGGCACAAATTTGAAATCGAGCGCGCCGCCGACGGCACCACGATGAACTTTTACGTGGATGGCGCGCTGGACCGAACCATCACCTCGGCCACGTATGCCACATGGGATTCCGTGACCATCGGCTCCGTCGGCGCCAGCGGCACCACCGGCAACGCCTGGTTTGATGACGTGAACGCGGAATACACCAGTTCGCCGGTGATCACCACGCATCCGTCGAGCCAAAGCGTCAGCGCCGGGGCCAATGTCACCTTCAGCGTCGCCGCCACCGGCAATGTGGCCGGCTACCAGTGGCGCAAAAACGGCGTTTTTATCAGCGGGGCCACCGGCTCCAGCCTCACGCTCACCAATGTTCAGGCCGAGGACGCGGGGACTTACACCTGCGTCGTCAGCAACGGCGTCGGCCCGACGAGCAGCAACGCCGCCACGCTGACGGTGAATTGA
>CALJZV010000335.1 GCA_937983475.1 uncultured Verrucomicrobiales bacterium | reverse complement strand
ACCATGAACTGGTAGTCGAGGCCCTCAATGATTTTGCCAAAGACGCTCATGCTTGGCTCCATCCAGGTGCTGGGGATGATTTCGCGGTACAGCTCGGGTCTTTCGGTTGAATAAAACAGCGTCGGCTCGTGGTACAAGTTGATGCGGCCCATCGGCACCAGGTCAATGCCCAGCGAGCGGACGTTGAAGTGCTCATGAATCAGGATGTCCACGTAGAACTGTTCGATTTCCACTTCGCCGTCGAATCGGCTGCGCTTGGGCTCGAACTTTTCGTCGCTGCCGCCGTGCTCGATTTCGACCTCGGAGTTGAACACCAGCCAGTCGGCGATCTGATAGCTGGGCAAGAGCACATAGCGATGGGCATCGAAGGTGTTGGCGCCGTTCTTGGGAAAGCGGTATTTGCTTTCGCCGTAGAAACCGAAGGACAGGCCCTTGGCTTTGAAAAAGTCGCGGCTCATCAGGTCATCGGCTTCCTTGTCGCGGGGCGGACCCTCCTTGAGGGTTTCCACCTGTTGTTGAAGTTCCTGGATCTGTTTTTGCATCTGCTGGATGACGGCCGATTGATCCTGGGCCAGAGCCGGCAGAGCCAGCAGGGCTGCGGCACCAAGTGGGATAAGTTTATTCATTGATACGTTTTTTGAACTTGAGATTCAGTCTCAGTGTGGTCGGAGATTATTGAGACAGAATCTCAAGTCAACATCATTTTGAAATATGTTTAACCCATCGTTTTGCGGTGATCCAGTGTACTGCCAGCGCTACTGGAAGCAGGCCACCGGCAAAATGATGCGTCTCGGCGATGGCCGCGCGCCAAGCCTCGGGGGCGTAATACAATCCCGCTCCAGTCAAAATCAGCAGCGCAAAGACCGATTCCATGAACAGGCCGCTGACCCAGTTGGCGCGCAGGGCCCAGCCGTAGCGGATATGCACACAGAGCAGATAACCGAAGAGCACGCAGAGAAAGGGATTGAGCATGCCGTGCAAAAGCAGCCAAGGGCGGACATCGAATGGGGGTTCCTCCACGTCGCCCACCACGTCCACCGAATACCAAACCACCGCGCCCGAGGCAAACGCCAGGGACAGAAGCGCCAGCACGGTGATGTGAATCCAGAGCGGCAACCGCGAGGGTCTGCTGGCTGGATCCGGGGGGCCGTTCACTGGCGGCGGGCCTTGCGCGTTCTGAAGTTCTGGTTTGATGGAGCGGCTCATTATTTGCCGGGTCAATCACCCGGAACGCGGGGCAAACTATCTTTTGAAACATCCATCCGTCAACGCGCTGATTGGAAAAATGAGGGTGTTGCGCTCAAAGATTTTTTATGACGTTAATTGCTTGCAATCGGGTGTCCTTGGAGAAGAGAACGTATTTCTTGTTTTCTATCAGCATTTTGCGGGCGGCGGCCTGAGAGTTGCTACTTGCATTCGCGTTGTCAGTTAGAATAAAAGAGGACACATGGCCTTGCCATTTCTGAAAAGCCGGGTGAAAAAGCGCGACCAGGTAGTTGCCATTGATTTGGGAAGCCGCAATACCAAGGCCGTACATTTACAGCGCAGAGGCGATGGCTTCAGCTTGGTTCGTTACACCATCCAGGACGCGCCGATTTACGAGAAGAACATTTCCCCAGACCTGCTTTCGGAGCATTTGCGGGCGATTGTCCAGGCGCTCGATTCCAAATCAAAATCGGTGACACTTTCCTTGGGCGTGGCTGATTCGATTCTGCGCAACACTGAGTTGCCCCAGATGACCATTTCCGAAATGCGGCTGATGCTCAAATACAATACCAAGAACTATCTTCAGCAGGATTTGCCCGATTTTGCGTTTGATTGTCATATTGTTCCGCCCAAGGAAATGCATAAGCCCGAGATTTCGGGCAAGGGTCCGGCCAAGTATAAAGTATGGGTGGGCGGCGCAAAGAATCAGCTACTGAATGATCTTCAGACTGCGGCCAAATCAGCCGGCCTTACGATTGACCAGGTGGTGATGAGCATTTTGGGGCCGGTCAATGCGTTTGAGGCGTATCAGCCTGAGGTCTTCTCCAAGGAAATTGTGGCTTTGGTGGACATCGGGTTCAAGAATTCGACCATCAACATCCTTTACGAGGGCGACTTGGCGCTCAGCCGTGTGGTAGGGATTGGGGGGGACAAATTGACGACAGGTCTTGCTGAGTCGCTGGGAATCAGCTACGCCGAGGCAGAGGGTATCAAGATTGGCATGCCCCAAGAAGTAGAGTCGTCCCTGCAACCGTTGCTGTCCCCATTGGGCAGGGAATTGCGCGCGTCTTTGGACTTTTTTGAACACCAGCACGACAAGGCGGTGAGCCAAGTCTTCGTTTCCGGCGGCGCTGCCCGGTCGGAATTCATTTTGGAAGTGCTGCAAACGGAGATGATGGTTCCGTGCAAAGGTTGGAATCCGACATCCTTTTTAAACATCGCGCTGCCGCCCCAGCAAATGGGTGAGCTGGAGCTGGTGGCGCCACAACTGGCCGTAGCCTTGGGGGCGGCGGTCGCAGAATTCTAGAGGTATGCCGATACGAATTAATTTGCTGGCAGAGGCGCAGGAGGCTGAGGAGGCGCGCAGGCGCGATCCGGTTAAGCGCGCTTTGCTGGTTTCGGCGGTGCTCGTCGGCCTGATGCTGTTGTGGGGGGGCATCGAGTTCAGCCGTACGATCGTGGTCAAGTCTGAGCTCACCAAACATGAACGCATGTGGAGTGCGCTTGAGGCGGAATTTAAGGAAATCGTCGAAAAAGAAAAGCAAATCGCCCAGTTGGACGGGCGGTTGGATGCACTGACCCGCTACGCTACCAACCGTTTTTTATGGGGGACAGTATTGAACGTGCTGCAACAAACCACCGTGGACCAGGTGCAGTTCATTCGGCTAAACGGCTTGCACAATTACACCCAAATCGAAATTCAGCCTCCCAAGCCCAAGGAGGGCGCCGCAAAGGAAGGGAAAGCCCCATCCAAGGTTCCTCCAAAGCTTCAATCCAGAGAACGCATTTCCATGATTATCGAGGCGCGGGATTACGGCAATCCTGCGGAAGAAAACTACAACAAGCTCAAAAACGCCTTGTTCAGCCACCCATACATGCGAAATCTCGTTTCCACGCGTGACAATATTAAACTGAAGGATTTGAGGCCGGTGCCAACGGTTGATCCGGTCAGCAACCGGCCCTACACCGTTTTCATCCTCGAATGTCAGTTCACAGAGAAGGTGCGCGATGAATAACCTTTCAAAAGAGAAAAAACAGAAGCTTTTTCTAGTCGTGATCATCGTCTCGGTGGTGCTTGCGGGACTCTGGTTTGGCTTGGTGAAGACTCAGCAGGATCGGCGGGCTCTGATCCAGAAGCAGGCTGACGAGGCCGCCAAAAAGGTTGCGGACGCAGAGGCCAAGCGCAAAAAGCGGGAGGAAATTAACCAGCGTTTGGAGGAAAAACAGGCTGCCATCCTTGCCCGAGAGGCCACCATGCCATTTATAGGGGATCCTTACCCATGGATATTGTCGGTCATGAACCAGTACACCTTGGCCCGGCCTAATCTGAATTTTACCACCCAACCGCCTAGTCCGGCCAGTGACGTGGTCTTGTTGCCCAAATTTCCCTACAAAGCGGTTTTCTATCGGGTGAGCATGTCCGGATTTTTTGAAGACTTTGGACGGTTTCTTGCTGAGTTGGAAAATGAGTGGCCGTTCGCGCGAGTGCAAAATGTACAAATCGTTCCTTCGGCTACAGGAGACGAGAAACTCGACTTCCAATTTGAATTGACCAGTTTAGTATCAACCAATCGCCCTTCGGCCATTAATAAATGAGCGTTTCTGTGACATCCTGTTTTGGAGTTCGGCTGCTGGTCGTTGGATTGGCGGCGGTGCTTCTGAATTGCTCATTGAAGGCGTCCGATGGGCAGCAGAGATTTCTGCCTGAGAATGCGCCCCAGTCCGAGTTCATTGCAGAGCCCCGTCCCGGTATCGTGGATCCTTTTTTCCCAAATTCCGAGAGACGCCGGCCCAAAATACAGGATTCCCACCAAGTTATTAAGCGAGGCCCCGATGTAACGGATTTGGCCTTAAAAGGCATTACAGTCAATCGCGCTGGCGCAAAGCTGGCCTTGATTAATAATTTAAACTTAGCCGAAGGGGAGTCCGGACCGGTCAAGACAGCCAAGGGAGCAATTAAAATCCAGGTTCTGGAAATCCGCGACAAATCGGTGCTTCTGCGCATTGAGGGGATCGCTGAACCTTATGAATTGCATTTCTCGCGTGATTTCTGATGGCGCAAAACGCAAAATAAACCATAAGTAAACAAAAAGTATGAAACGTATAAATGGTCTGATAGTTGCCGCAGCATTGGGCGTTGGTTGCCTGCTGGGCGTCGCACAAGAAAACACCCAACCCCCAGCGTCCTCACCGGTTGCTGCCTCTGCGCCTTTGGGCGGTGAAGTCATGCCGCTTATCGTGATTGACGATGCGCCGCTGCCCGACGCGATTCGGAACCTGGCACGACAAGCAGGACTGAACATTCAGTTCGATCCTCAGGTGCTGGCGGGCCTGCCTGACCCTTCCAAACCGGGAGTCACATTGCCCCCGCCCAACGTCTCGTTCCGGTGGGAAAACATCACCGCGATGCAGGCCCTTCACGCCGTGCTGGAAAATCACAACCTCCAACTGGTTTTGGATCCAAAGACCAAAATTTCTCGCGTGACCGCCAAGGATCCTGCCGCACTGGAGCCATTGATTTCCAAGGTGATTCTCCTGAAATATAGCCATCCGACGAACATGATCCCGATGGTCAAGGCGGCCTTTGCAACGCCTCGCAGCCAAGTGATCGCGGACACGCGTACCGGACAATTGCTCGTGCTGGCGACCGAAAAGGAAATGCAGACCATCGAGGCATTGATCGCCAAGCTGGATACAGCCCCCTCCCAAATCCTCATTGAGGCGCGCTTCATGGAAACCACCAAGAATCCCCGGTCCGCCAAGGGTGTGGACTGGAGTGGCACGCTGGCGGCCAACAATGTTTCGTTCGGCAACAACAGCTTCTTTACAGAGGGTTTGGAACCTCAAACCCCGACCTCAGAGCGGCCTCTTTTTCCAGGTGTGAGGAGCGGGGCTTTGGCGGATCCTAGGGTTATTTTAAGCACCTCAGGAGGTTTCGGCCCGGTTGGATTCCTGAATTCAGATGGTCTCAGTGCTGTCGTGTCCTTCCTTAACAGCGATAACCAGACTGAAACCATCGCCACACCCCGCGCCGTCGCTTCCGAGGGCGTGCCCACCGAGTTGTCGGTTGTGCAAAATGTGCCTGTTTTTGAGGAGGAGCAGGGCCAAAACGTCGGCGGCTCAGTCTCGCCAAACACTGTCAAGCCCAACTACAATCTGCAAGTCAGCGGCAACATTCTGAACGAAGTCGGCACCAAGCTTATCGTCACCCCCCGCATTTATGGCGTGACCAATGTGTATTTGGACCTCAAACCTGAAATCTCCGAGGTTGGACCGGATGCCACCACAACGCTTGGCGGGCGCGTCAGCCGCGCTCCCACGTTCCTGCGCAAAAAGATCCAAACGCAAGCCATGGTGCCCAGCGGCAACACGCTCGTTCTGGGTGGGTTGCGCGAGGATCGGGACAACAAAAACCTGACCAAGGTTCCCCTGTTGGGCGACATTCCCGGCGTGGGACGGGCATTCCGTTCAGACGTCAAGCAACGAAACAACCGTCAGTTGTTGATTTTTGTCACGCCCACCATCCTCAGTTCCGAGGATTTCCTGCCGGGAGAAGATTCTCGCACCTTCCTCCACCAGCAACCGGTTATCAAGACAGACGTCCAATGGGGGCCGTATGACAATTCCGAGCCCAAGGATTGGACCAAGCAGGTGGATTAACAATTCTGCATCGGAGAGTTTGCAAAGGCCGCCTGGAAACGGGCGGCCTTTTTTATTTGATTAAAACCGTTTGAATTTCGTCTGGAAGAAGACGATTTGCCATGTCCATGCCCCTTCACAATTCGATATGCACGCGGTTGACTTGTTCCGTTTTGGTTTTCATGGCGGCCTGCGCCTGGGCGCGCATCGACCGCATCACGGCAACGCCTCAACAAATTCAAATTTCGCTCAAGCAGAGTGACGCACCTTTAACGATTGTAGAATTACAGCCAAATGAACCCGTTGAATCGGCTCTGGGTAGAACTCCGGTGCTGACACACAATTTGAAGCCCATGGGGAGAAAAACCATCGATCGATTCGATGGAGACCGGGACCGGATTTACTCCGCCTTCGTCGCTCTGGCAGATGGCAAGGTAGTCGGGAACAAACGGTTCGTAGAGGAATGGAATCATATCGCGCGACACCGTGTTAATTATGCAAAGGTCGACAGCACAAAGGGCCTCCAAGTGCAGATGCTCGATGACGCCATTGCCTTGGGGGTGCGGCACGCGGCGTTAAATGTAAACCTTGCCACGATGATCAGCCTCAACCCGGCCACCAATGATGTTTTATGGAAAATGGACGGGCAAACGTATCCTTTCCAGCGCACCTGGGTTGAGAGCCTTGATAAAAAAGTCAAAACCCTTTCGGACACTGGCGCCACCGTCACGCTGATTCTCCTGAGCTACAAGAACTCCAATCCGGAGGTCAATCGGTTGATGCTGCACCCCAAGTACGATGAAGCCTGCCCGAATCATCTGGGCGCGTTCAACACGGTCACGTCCGAGGGAATGGCCTGGTTCAAGGCGTGCCTGGAGTTTTTGGCGGAGCGCTATTCGCACCCGGACAAAAGCGTGGGGCGGGCGGTGAACTTCATCGTTGGCAACGAGGTCAATTCACACTGGTATTGGGCCAACATGGGCCGCGTCAGCATGGAGGATTTCACCGAGGATTACCTGCGCACGGTGCGAATCTGCCACACTGCGGTGCGCAAATTCTCGTCCGCCGGACGGGTTTTTATTTCGCTGGAACATCACTGGAACAGCCGTTTTCCCGTGGAGGAAGGACAAAGCTTTGCCGGGCGTTCCTTTGTGGATCATTTTGCGCGCCGCGCCCGTGATGAGGGCGATTTTGGTTGGCACGTGGCGTTTCACCCCTATCCCGAGGACCTGTTTCAATGCCGCACCTGGAATGATCAATCGACCACCGATTCGTTCGACACGCCGCGAATCACCTTCAAGAACCTGGAGGTGCTGCCGCGATATTTGCGGAAAAAGGAGCTGCTCTATCAAGGTAAGCCGCGGCGCATCATTTTGTCTGAACAAGGGTTTCATTCCGACGGGACGCCGGAGGGCGAACTGGCCCAGGCCGCCGCTTATTGCTACGCCTACTACAAAACCGCGCGCTTGGACGGCATTGACTCATTTATTTTGCACCGGCATGTGGATCATGGTGGCGAATTCGGGCTCAACCTTGGATTGTGGCGCCGCGACAAGTCCAGCCCGTCCCCATCGGTGCCGCTTGATAAAAAACCCATTTACGACGTGTTCCTTCAGGCCGACTCGCCGCAATGGGAGAAAGCCTTTGAATTCGCGCTTCCCGTCATCGGCATCACGTCCTGGAAGGACATTGACCCGCGCCGCCGCTGAACCGCTTCATTTTCCACAAAGGAAATGACTGAACTTTCATTTTCCTTTGGGCTGAAGACTGCTAAAAACGGGTTATGGATCCGCTCTT
>CALJZV010000334.1 GCA_937983475.1 uncultured Verrucomicrobiales bacterium | reverse complement strand
AGGACAGTCATTGTTAAATAAACTGCAACTAGTTGGGGCGACAGCATGGGATGATTATTACAAGGCGGACTGACTAAGTCGGTAAGGTTTCATTTTATGCCGCAAGGTCAACAGACAAGAGGGGCACTTCTCATTTATTTCTCTAGTCCTGCCCACACACATTGAACCACTCTCTTCCCTTGTGCCCATTTGCTCGCGCGATGCGAATGGCTTGTTGTTTGCGAGGAACAACAGTAATTTTTTGCCATGATTGACGTCGCCGAAATTGAACAAATGAGCCGCTCCGAACGAATTCGGGCCATGGAATTACTCTGGCGTTCAATGGCCCAGGCGCCGCAAACAGTGCCATCGCCTGCCTGGCACAAAAAGGTGCTGGATCAACGCATGGCAAAAGTCGCCGAGGGCCAAGGAGAATTCCCGACCCTCGCCCAGCTCAAAAAACGCCTCGCCCAACGCAAGGCATGAGAAAGGTTGTGGTTTTGGCCGAAGCGGTCGAGGACATCGAAAAGGCAAGGGACTTTTATGATGCGCAGGAACCGGGCATCGGCGATTACTGCGCCGACTCATTGGTGGCTGACATTGAAAGCTTGGGGCTCTATCACGGCATTCACTCGCGGCACTTTGGCTTTTACCGGCGGCTGGCCGACCGTTTTCCATTCGGCATCTACTACCGGGAGACCGCGGAGGAAACTCAGGTTTTGGCTGTTTTGGATTTGCGGCGAACTGAGCAAGCGCAAGGGGCGCGCCCGTTGAGCTTCCCCACTCAACGATAGAGGAAATGCGGCTTGGCCATTTTCTCGAATGCCTTCAAGTCCGCCTGCCATTCGGCAATCAATGTGTCCACGCTCTCCTTCCAGATGCGCTCGTGCAGGTTGGGCACGCCCATCAGGCGCGAGGCGGAGGCGGTGACTTTGACGTCGTTCGGATAGAGTTCGCAGAAGGCCTTGAGCATCACAAGGCCCGTGCGCACCGCTTCAAATTTGTCGGGGTCCGTGACATGTAGTTGGACGCCGCCGCACCGGACGCCATCATGCTTGCTGAACGTGGGGGTGAACCACGCATCGCGGAAGCGCACGCCGGGCAGCTGCGCGGCGTTCAGGCGCTCGGCGAGCTTGGCCGGGTTCACAAACGGCGCCCCGATGAGTTCAAACGGCCGCGTGGTGCCGCGTCCCTCGCTCAGATTGCTCCCCTCGAACACACACGTGCCCGGATAAACCACCGTCGTGTCCAGCGTCGGCATGTTGGGCGAGGGCATCACCCACGGATACCCGGTGTCGGCGAAGCTCATGGACCGCGTGTAGCCGGGCACCTTGATCACCGTGAGCTTGGCCTTGTTGGTGGTCCAGGCCTCGTTGACCATCGTGGCGATTTCGCCAATGGTCATCCCGGTGCGTGTCGGAACACCAAACGGCTGGCCGGGCCAGATCGGCCCGATCAATTTGCCATCGGTGCGGATGGGCGCGCCCTCCATTTTTATGAGGCCAAGCGGGTTCGGCCGGTCGAAAACAACCACCTCCTTGTTGGCGCGGCCAGCGGCTTCCATGGCGTGAACAACCGTCCAAATGAACGTGTAAAAACGAACACCGACCTCCTGCTTGTCGCAGACCAGAACATCAATTTGCGCCAGATGTTCGGGCTTGGGCGTGCGCCGTTCGCCGTAGAGCGAATAGACCGGCAACGCGGTGAACTCATCCACGTAATCGGCGATTTTAGCCCCGGCCTGAATGTCGCCCCGCAGTCCGTGTTCGGGCGCGAAAAAGCAGACCAGCTTCACGTCGGGATTGGCGTGCAGGCGATCGGCCAGCAAACGAAACTGGGAATCCACGCTGCTGGGATTGCAGAGCATGCCGACGCGTTTCCCCTTCACAGTTTTCATCAACGCATCGATTTGCGTCTCGATGCGCGGCGTTCCGGCGGACGCGAGGGAGCTTGCGGCGCAGACCGCCAGCGCGAGGAAAAGGAGAACAATGTTTCGCATGATCAATTGTCGGTTCATAAAGAGAGCCGACATAGTGAAGGATCGCCGGAAAACTGCAACCCATTGAAAATGGATTAAATGTGCTGAGAGGGAGTCGTCCTCGCGGAAGCTTCGCAAATCCCAAAATCCGGAGGGGCAAGTTCCACGAGCCCAAAACTTCTTGCTCGGAGCAGAAGTGGTGCCTCCAGCAACCGGCTGAAGCGGCGATAAATCGCCGCAGTCCAGACGCCTCGCGCCGGATCGGGCGTCGGTAATTCGCGCCAGCATTTGGAGTGCGCGCGCTTCAGCGCCGCTATCCTAACGAGCCGGGAAATTCGAGAGTTCCACAAGCCCCAAACCCTTCACCCAAAAAAGAAGCGGGGCTCGCGGAGTTCGTCCCACCGGGCAATACGCGTGGCCGGCGTTCTCCGCTCTTGCAAGGGCCGGTGGGTTTTCCTATTTTCGCCCGAAATCAAACCTATGAACACAAAAGTCCGCGTTCAACTTTCAGTCATGATGTTTCTCCAGTTCTTCATCTGGGGATCCTGGTATGTCACCGCGCCCAATTATTTGGGCACTATCGGATTCTCCGGCGGCGACTTTGGCTGGACCTATTCGGTGGGGCCGATCGCGGGAATGATTTCGCCGTTTTTTGTCGGCATGATTGCCGACCGGTTCTTTGCCGCCCAGCGCGTGCTGGCGGTGATGCACATTTTGGGCGCGGCCATCATGTTCGGCGCGACCACAATGATGAAGGGCGGCGCCACACCCGGCGCCATCAACTTCGCGTTCTTCGGTTACATGCTGACCTATTACCCTACGCTGGCCTTGACCAATACGCTGGCGATGAAGGCGATGACCAATCCGGAGAAGGAGTTCCCCGGCATCCGCGTGCTGGGCACCATCGGCTGGATTGTCGCGGGCCTCTTGCTGACGCAACTGTCATGGGACAAGACCATCGGCATGTTTTATTTGAACGCGGGCGCGGCTCTGGCACTGGGGCTGTTCAGCTTCACCCTGCCCAACACGCCGCCAACCAGCTCCGGACCGATTTCTGCGCGTCAAATCCTCGGCCTGGACGCCTTGGTGATGCTCAAGAACCGCTCGTATCTCATCTTCATGGTCTCCTCGATGCTCATCTGCATTCCGCTGGCGTTCTACTACCAGATCACCAGCCGCGTTGTGGAAATGACCGGCCTGCCCATCGGCCAGACGATGTCCTACGGCCAGATGTCCGAAATCTTTTTCATGCTGGTCATGCCGTTCTTCTTTGTCCGGCTGGGCGTCAAATGGATGCTCGCCGTGGGCATGCTGGCATGGATCACCCGCTACGCGCTGTTTGCCATCGGCGCGCCGGATGAAGTGCGCTGGATGATTCTCGGCGGCGTGCTGCTGCACGGCATCTGTTACGACTTCTTCTTTGTGACCGGCCAGATTTACACCGACCAGGCCGTGCCGCGGCAGATTCGCGCGCAGGCTCAAGGCATGTTGGTGCTGTTCACATTGGGCCTGGGCATGTTCATTGGCGCGCAAGTCGCCAGCCGCGTGGAGGTCAGCCACACCACACAAGCTGCCAAGGATTTTGGCGCTCAAGTGGCCGCCACCGGACAGGAAATCAACCGGCTGAGCGAAAAGGCCTCCACCGCGACCGGCGCGGAAAAAGAGGCATTGGAAGCGCAAATCAACGCGTTGAAAGCCACCAAGGATGACCTTCGCAAAGCCGAGTTGAAAGCCATTGAATGGCGTCCGCTATGGGCAAAACCCGCGATTTTCGCCGGCATCATCATGTTGTTGTTCCTGGTGCTGTTCCGAAATCCTCCCAAAAACCCGCAGCCTGCGGCGTCTTAATTAACTGTAAATGAAATAAAAACTATGCGCATCACCAAAGCCTGTTTTCGCTTACTCTCCGTGGCCATGCTGGGCCTGTCACTCGTCACCGGCAGGGCCGCGGACCTCACCGACGACCTCAAGCAGGGCAGCTTTGTCATCGGCTGCCAGGCCTACACCTTCCGCTTCTTCAGTGTCATGGAGGCCATTGAAAAAACCGCCCATGCCGGCGGCAAGGTTATCGAGTTTTATCCGGGCCAGAAGTTCAGCAAGGAGGAGCCCAACCTCAAGTGGGACCACAACGCCACCGAGGAAATGATCGCCAAGGTCAAGGCCAAGCTCGACGAATACAAGATCAAGGCCGTCAACTACGGCGTCGTCCACAGCTACACGCAGAATCCTTCCGAGGAGGAATGGCGCAAGGTGTTCGAGTTCGCCAAAAAGCTCGACCTCTACGGCATCACCACCGAGGCGGAGAAGTCCATTGATACGCTCGAAAAACTGGTCAAGGAATACGACATGCGCGCCGGCATCCACGACCACAGGAAGAATGCAGCCAAGCCCGACCAGACACTGTGCGATCACAAGTACATTCTGAGCCTGCTCAAAGAGCGCGATATGCGCATCGGCGCCTGCGCCGACACCGGCCACTGGGTGCGCTCCGGGCTCAAGCCGACCGAGTGCCTGGAAATCCTGCGCGGCCGCGTGTTGAGCCTGCACCTGAAGGACCTCAATGAATTTGGCGTTCCCAGCGCGCATGACACGCCTTATGGCACCGGCGTCTCCGATGTGCCAGGCATTCTCGACAGCCTCAAGGACATGGGTTTCACCGGCCACATCTCGGTGGAATACGAATACAACTGGGAACATTCCGTGCCGGAAATCGGCCAGTGCATCGGCTACGTGCGCGGCTACGGCCAGGCCAGGCGCTGGTAGGCTATAAATCACTTAGGTTCCCATTTGGAGCCGATGTAATGAGTCTCAAATTTCTCCGGAATGTCAGAGCCTCGTTACCTCGGCTTCTACAATTAGAACTGAAGAACCCGCATCACGGCCTCGGCACCGCGCGCACCTTGAAGAACTGCATCGCGTTGGTCGCCGAGCCGAACCATTCATTTTCCGGAAACTTCCCGGCCAAATTGGTCGCCACCGTCAGGTTGGCCACGTCGGAGCCCGCGAAGACGTCGTAGGTGAAGTTCGTGCTGCCCGGCCAGCTCACACGGGCCAGCGACGCGTTCCACGGCGAATAATCCACCACAATGGGGTTCATCACGTTGGGATGGGTTCCCAAAATCTGCTCGCGCATGTTGTTGAAGCCGTCCTTGTCCGGGTCGTCCTTGGGCCCTTGCGCCAGGCTGCCAAACTGCGCCAGTTCCCAATCGTCATCCAACCCGTCGTTGTCGCTGTCGTTGATCGGCACACCCCGCAGATGCAGCGTGGCGGCCTGGAGCGTGGTCAACTGGCCGGGGGCCTGATCGGCGACCGAGAGCGTCCATGTGCCGGCGCTGCTTTCATAAAAATGATGCGTCGAGGCGTAGCTCCAAACGACCAGGCCGACGGTGTTGGTGTCGTTGTTGACCCGTTGCAGGACGCTTCGCGTGCCTTGGGGCGAGGTCAGTGTCAAACGCACGTCGCCGCGCCGGCAGGTGATTTGAACGGCGACGGTGACATGCTCCAGCAGTAGTTTGTTGGTGACGGTGAAAGTGACATTGGTGTCGAACACCTTCAGTTGCGCCGAGGCGCCGCCGGCGTTGGTCTGGGCGAAATTCTTCAGGGCGAGTCCATCGTTCTGGCTGATGAACACTGCCGGAATCGGCGTGTATTCCACGCTGGTCATCACCAGACGATTGGTCGTGCCGGTGTTGTTGTAAATGACGGCGAATTCCGCGCCCGCAAGCGCGGCGTTGGTGATCTTGGAGGCGAAGTTGTTGCCACCTCCGCGCTGGATGAGCGCGGCCTTGCCGGTGAGACTCATCCCGGGAACATTGGTTGCCAACCCAATGTCCACCAGCGGCAGCACGGCCGTGGGCGAGTCCGGATGCACCCCCACGCTGGGCGTCGCGGGAATGGAAGAGAGGCTGCCGGGCGCGCTGGGCACCAGCACCCTCAAGCCGTCGTCGGGCGCGCTGCGCGGGCCGGACTGGTCCGCGTCAAATGAAAGCAGCATCAGCAGCGGGCGCGTGATCCAGTTCTGCGCCAGACGCACGGCTACGCCCGCGTCGGGCACACCGTAGCCGTCATTATGGCTGACCACAAACCCGGCGCCGTTCTGTTTGAGGTCGCCGTCGGCCGGCTCGAAGTGACGCGCGGAGTGAATGAGAATCTGCTGCACATCGCGGTAGCTCGGGTTGGTGTTCAACGAGCGCAGCGACGCGGCTGGTGCCGACGATCGCGCCGCGGCGCTGGAGGGCGCCGAGTGGGAGTGCCCGCACACCGC
>CALJZV010000333.1 GCA_937983475.1 uncultured Verrucomicrobiales bacterium | reverse complement strand
TCCGCCGCCTGGCCTGATTCCATGAAATCATCAGTTTTCAGACAGGCTCTAACAATTGCGAACTCATAGTAAATGTTATGAGCGACGAAACTCCGTCACTGAACGAGACAGTTTGTTCATTCAACCCCGGCAGCAATTCATTTACAGATGAGGCCTTAATCTTCGCACTGGTAACGCTGGCGGGCTGGGCTTTAAGTTTTACCTTAACATCAGGCTGTTTGTTTTTAATGTAACAAATTGAATCGTTTTTACTCGATGCTTTTACCCACTCTGGCGCTACAATGTCAGTGTTTTTGTCTTTTTTAATTGTCACCCCGTCGGAATTCGCACTGTTGGGGTCATGGTTAAAATGAATCTCCAAAACCTCTATCTTGACTACGAGGATTCGGACTTTTTTCTGTGTGGTGCCTGCCGTGCAGGTAAAGGTTGTATCCGAGGGCGTCTCCTTGCTGACTTTTCGCCGCAGCTTGCCTTGTTCAATTGGCTCGCCTCCAACAAGGGTCCTGCACCCTGGCAGTTCCTACTCAGGAAGCCCAGGGCAGGGCGACGCCGTCACCGTCACATCGACTGGGCCCACGCACACCACGTATTTGGGCGGACTGGAATCCGGAATCAATGCGCCATCGCTGGGCGTCAGATCCTCTACGGCAACAACCTTGACCGTAAATGTTCCCACTTCAACCGCCTCGGTCTCAGCGGGGCAGTCCGTGTCTCCCGTGACGCCCTTTACCTTGGCGGTGAAGGTGAAAATTCCGCAATCCGGAAAACTTTCCGGAATGGGCGGCTCCCAAAACACGCTGGGAGAATAGGTTATTTCACCACTTTCCTCCTCATCTTCCTGGCAATCGTATTCTATTTTCCTGGTTTTCTTTCCATTATTGAAGGTGGTTCCGCTCACGCCCGTGCCGGCGCTATCCCCGACGCAGATGATTTTCTCCGTCTCATCCAGAGTGCCCGGATTGTCAACGGAGCCCGTGACGCATACCCAGTCCTTAATGCGAGGTCCGCTCTCGACGCAATCATTGAATTGCGCCAGCGCGCCGGCGACAAAGCACATGCTCGTGAGTGTCAACAGGAGTTTCTTCATGCGTTGTTTCATGGAAGGTTGGAAAAGTGGATTGTATCCCGGTTCCGCAAATCTTTTAATGCGGCCAAAGCAGCCGGCTTAAGGGGTTCATGGGCTCCGGCAGCCAATTCCTGCAGGAATTCGATCTGGCGGGCGTCCGACAGTTTCCCCAGGGCCGCTATGGCGGAAATCCGAAGGGAAAGGTTGGCGGAGTCCCTGGCGAGTTCCTCAATGACTGGCAATGCCGCTCTCAATCCGCGCTCGGCGCAAACCTGGATAGCAGTGACACGGGCCGCTTCATCTGCCGTGGGTTCCATTGCTATCCTTAAGGCAGCGTCGGCGATTTGGTCCGGGTCGAACTCCGAGCCAACCCGCGACAGCCGGTGCAGGCCCGCCAGTGCGGTGCCCGCGATGCTGCTCCGCTCGTTGAGCGCCTCCTGCAACACGCCGCGAATCTTCTCTTTGCTCTCAGCCGCATCGCCGGCCCCATCCCGATACCAGGAAACCAAATGTTGAATGGCGTAGTCGCGCATCACACTGTCCTGGCCGGTATCGCGGTACAGTTCGATCAGGTTGCCCGTGAACCCTTCCGGAGCGGACGCCTGCCGGCGCAGCTTGTTCAGGATGTCATTCTTCAACACATGCTCCCCTTTGCGCCGCTTCTCTTCGGGATGCGGCGGTACATTTAAAAAGGCATACCGACGGCTGATTGCCTCGCGGCTGAGGTTGTGGCCCAGCGCAGTGAGATTTTTCAGCCGTTCGGCAAACGATTCGCCCTTTTGACCCATTATCGGGGTTATTAAAGCCGGGGTTCTGGCAAGGGACGGCTGCGTCGCAACTTCAGGCGCCATCCGTGTTTCGACTGTGGCCGGGGCAGGCGGCTGCTTCGGCGACGAATCACCTTGTCGCAGCATTAGGAAACCGCTTCCGGCGATGCCGACGAAACCAATCGCTATGGCGTGTTTGAGTCGCATGTCAGTAGGTTGGCCAGCCGATCAGGAGAACGCCCTGATAGGCTTCGGTCGTGTGGCAGACGCTGGTTTGCACTCCAGGCCCTCGAATGAACCGCACCAGCTTCATTCCGGTGGCATCGAAATCAGCCGGAGCCAGAATCTTCGTGATTGTGCCGTCGTCGAACGTGACGCCCGCAACGATAACCTCCAGCTTTACCGAAACCTCAGGAAGCTGCGGGCTGAGGATGATCGGTGTTTCAATCAACTGGCTGCCGTCAGGATAGGTTTGGATCAAGCGGTGATATGTTTCAACGCCGCTGAACAATCGGAACCCCTCCACGGAAGTGTTGGCGGCAATGGGGCCGCTGCTCCCAACGCGCGCCACCACGTAACGCGGCTCGGCGGCATTGTTGGTGAGGCTGTACTGGCGCGCATTCGCGCTGAGTTGCGCCACTTGCGCTATTCCAAGGCGGGGGTCGCTCTCGAAAGCAATTTCCGGAGGAAGATTGGTGCAATTCCAGTAACGCCTGTGCCCCATCAGCGCCGCCGCGCGATCCTCAAACGAGGCGTCAATGACTTTAACCGTGATGCTGCGGGTGGTTGTGGCCGGTGTAAACGTG
Source organism: uncultured Verrucomicrobiales bacterium (assembly GCA_937983475.1). Taxonomy (GTDB): domain Bacteria; phylum Verrucomicrobiota; class Verrucomicrobiia; order Limisphaerales; family JACDHS01; genus CALJZV01. The sequence goes on along the minus strand of CALJZV010000333.1, from coordinate 4,164 downwards.
CCGGTTACGGTGAAGGTTCCGACCTGATCAAACCGATGCGCCACAGGCGTGGCAATGTCCGTGACGTAATTGGTCACGCCCACGACCGTGATGCCGACATTGCCGGAAGTGACATCGGCAGGCACAGCGGTCAAAATCAGGGCATCGCCCTTGCGGAGGCTCATGCTGTCGGCTTCCAGAAGATTGGTCACCTGCCAGGTAATTTCGTTGCTTTCCCTAAGTCCGCCGTTTTGATGAGACACTGCGACGAAGGTTGGTTCATTCGGAGAAAGCGGCACGTTGGCGTACCAGCGATGGCCTGCGCCATGGCGAGCGGCCAGATTGTTCACGGTCATCATGCTGAGGAATTGTCCCCGGCCTTCGATGCAAGCCGGAGAAATGGCGCTGTTCAGCACGGCAAAGTCTGAACCAGATTGGGATTGCAAGCGGTTCTCCACCCAGTCCTTCATGCCGTTGTCATCGGGACCTTCCAGCGATTGCAAGCGGACTGCGCTAATCAAAAGAGAACGATGAAGTTTGGAATTGTCCCAAAAAATTCGGACTGTATGCGGGCCAGCTTTGATAAACGGCGTGAAGCAATGCGCCAGCCCGTTGGTCGGGTAACCATAAGGCAAGTTGAATCGGCCCAAATATTCACCGTCAATGGAAACGATCAGAGGAAGTTCGACAGCCGGATTTATGAAATACCGTTCCCTGCCTTCGATTTGGATTCGATATGCATCATCGGCGGGAGCATTGATGACGTATTCCACATAGCCCCGCACGCCCAAAGCATAGATGGCAGAACCTTCGATTGCCCAATTGCCAAGAGCGGAATTGGTTGCCGCGCCAGTCACCTGGGCAACTGTCGTGATTTGTGAAATGTCGGAAGCATCAGGATTCGTCCCGGTTTCTCGCAACTCCATCCAGTCAAACAGGCCGTCCCCATCGATATCCAAAGTTTCCCAGGCAAATGTAGCCGTAAATGCTTCAACTCTAACGTCATCAAACCAAGCGTTACCTGGTGTGCTGCCCGCGCCAATGGACCCGATCGTCACAGAGTCGAGCGTGGCATAATCAGCGCCCGTAATCGTTCGCGCTAAAACTCCATCAACATAGAAATGAATGGTCGAGCCGTCACTGAGCCGCTCGATTTCAAATTTGTGCCAACCGGTGGAGCGGCTCGGAGCGCCGGGGGCATTGAGATTAAACCAGCCTTCGTTCTCGCCGTCTGAGACTCTGCCTTGATACCAGGTCGTATCAACGGTTTCGCCTGCGAGATTTCCAGTGTTATTGAAAGCAACGTGATAACGGCCAATGGCGAACACCTGCTGCAAACTTCCGTTTCCGTAACCGCTTCCCGAATAAGCCCGCGCTTCGCCAAAACAACGGGTTTGATTTCCGCCATCGTCGTAAATCCAGAATGTGGCTTTGGCCCTCCCCGACAATTCCGTCCCCAAATTACGGTACATCTTGTTGAGCGAACTGGTCAGGAGTGCGCTGCGCGAACCGTTTGCCGTGTGATTTTGGTCCGGGGAATTAGCCAGGCTGGTTGCGCCCGAAATAGCCGTCCAGTTGTTGAGATTGCCCGATTCAAAATCGTCGCTGAAGAGAACAGCGGGATTGACCGTCAATGTGGCCGAAGAACTGGTCACGCTTCCGGCGGGGTTGCTCACTATCACCGTATAATCTGCCGCGTCACCTTGCGCCACGCCTGCCAGCCGCAGCGTTGCCGAGTTTGCGCCGGAGACGTTGCCGTAGTTCGACAGATTGATCCCATTTTTTCTCCATTGGTAAGAGAGGGGCTCATTGCCGCCAGCCACAACAGCAAGAACGGCGTTGCCGCCGTGATTTGCGGTCACGCTTGAAGGTTGAGCCACAATGGTTGGCGCAACAATGACAGCAAGCGATGCGTTGACGCTGACAACGGAGCCAAGGCTGTTGGCGACAATAACCGAATAATTTCCTTCATCGCTGGGCTGGACGCCGGCCCGGACGTACATGCTGTCCATGGCACCTGGAATGTCCTCGCCATTGAACCGCCATTGGTAGTTGAGCGGCGTTGCGCCATGGGCGGTCACGGTGAAAACTGCGTTGTAGCCCGCTATTTTGCTTTGGCTTTGCGGCGGCACGGCAACGATTGGAGGCAAAAACTGGTTTGGCGAATAAACGAACCGAACCGCGTCAGCCATCACGACCCGGCCGCTTTCACCGGAATTGTTGGAAAGGCGGACAAAGCCGTTTGTTCCGGCGGCGAATTGTTTGCTCGAGGCCAGCAACTGCCAACTGCCGCCGTTGCCGGTCTGATCCAGGTAAACAGTTTCATTGCCCCCGCTGTGCGAAATCAAGAAGGGCGCTGCGGCGGATCGGTTGCCGCCTTGCGGGTGCCATTCGTAAACATCGTAGCGCCCAGTCAGCGGGATGTTCGGGCGAAAGGTCGCTGTGCGCGTGGCGGCGGCATTGGTGGTGGTGGAACCAAAATGATAATTGGTGCTGTATTTGTCCGTGGCCGATACCGCTGTGGTCCACGTGCCAGTCAGTTCGGCATTGGGATTATCAATGATGAGATGGGCGACCTGGCCCGTGAAAACTCCAGTTATGGATTAGTTTTTATCCATCACGACGACCAGCGGCGAGATGGCCCCGCCGGCATCGCCAGACCAGCCGCCGAAACGGTAATTTTCATTCGTGGCTGCGGCAGAGAGGGTGACAATGGAATCAGGCGGATAACTGGCCTGGAGAGGATTTTTCTCCACAGCGCCGCCGGTTGTCGCTGTAAGCGTCAAACTGTAATGAACGGTTAAGGTGGCCGGTGCGCTGACAACCGATCCGGCCACATTGCTGACTGTCACAGTGTAGTCGCCGCCATCGGACAATTGGACATTGCTGACGGTAAGTGATGAACTGGTTGCTCCGGCAATGGGTGAACCGTTGAAATGCCATTGATAATTCAATTGAGGCGATCCCCATGCACCCACACTGAACACAGCGTTTTGCCCGAAAATGGCAATTTGGCTTTGCGGTTGGCTGCCAATGGCCGGCGGCGGCGTCAAAAGAAAGGCGCGCTCCTGGCCGTTGAAAATGCCCCAGCCGGCAATCTGCCTGTGTTCATTGATCCCGCGCGCCTCGCGCAATTCCCAGCCGCTGTTGGTTGGCAGCAGATCATTCAAATCGGTCAATACGCCATCCTGCCAGAGAAAGGCATGGGTGAGATTGTTGTTCAGGGTGGATGCGCCCACGACCTGATTGGAATTGTTCAAACCGAGTGCGTAACTGTTCGTTGTTCCCAAAACAATGCCCAGGTCCGTCACCGCGCCGTTGCTGTAAAGGAACGCGCGCTCCTCGCCGTTGATTCGTCCCCAGCCGACAATATTGCCTGCGTCATTGATCCCTCGCGCCTCCAGCAACGCCCAGCCGCTGTTGGTTGGAATGAGCGCGTTCAGGTTGGTTAAAACGCCGTTTTCCCACAGAAAAGCGTTGAGGTTGCCACCGCTGATTTTCGATGCGCCCACTACACTGCCGGACGCATTGATGCTGTAGGCGTAACTGTCCGCGCCGCCCAGCGTGCCCAGATTGGTCGCGTTTCCATTGGCATAAACAACGGCCCGCGCGCCCAGAAGCGTGTCAATGTAGCCGACAATTTGGATGTTGGTATTGAGGCCGTATGCATAACTGTTAAGCCCGCCGAGGCTGCCCAAGTTGGTCATGGCTCCGTTGCTGTAAAGGAAGGCACGAGTGGAGCCGGGAAGCGACGGTGCCGCCGTGTCCGAAAAGCCAACCACCTGTCCCGCCGCATTGATGCCCAGCGCGTACGTATTTGTGCCACCCGGCGTGCCAATGTCCGTCATGGTGCCATCGCTGTACAGGAACGCATGAACACCATTGGTTCCGGTGTTCCAATAACCGACAACCTGCCCGGCATTATTAATGCCGTATGCGTAACTGTATGCCCCAGAGAGCAGAGCCCCCAAATCGGCGGCGTGATAAGTCTGGGCAGCGACGGGGCCTGTTGCGGCAAGAAGACTCAAGCCGGAGGCCAAGCCCAGAACAATTCTGGCAGAGAAAAGCGATTTCATCGCGTGTTGCATGTTTGTTTCCAAAGTCCCTTCCCAATCGGTTGAGGACGAATTCTTAGAGCCTGTCTGAAAACTCCTGGAAGAATATTATAAACAAAGTGAAAATTTC
>CALJZV010000332.1 GCA_937983475.1 uncultured Verrucomicrobiales bacterium | reverse complement strand
AACTCAGCCGCATCCTCGCCCGATCTATCCGGCTCCAATCCTCACCCGGTGTTCCGGACCCGCGTCGTAGGAACGCGCCTCGGTGCTGGTGCCGATGAAGTTTCCATCAAGTTCAATGCCCGGCAACACCGTCGGCTGGCTGCCCGTGGCAACCAGAATATATTTCGCCGAAAGCTCAGTGACGCCCTCGGAGGATTCCACCCGCACCGAACCGGCTCCCTGAATCGAACCTGAGCCAAGATAGCGAGTCACCTTGTTCTTTTTGAACAGGCCGTCAATGCCCTTGGACAACGTGGAGACAATCTGTTTTTTGCGATTGAGCATCTGCGCCAGATCGAACTCCACATTGGAGCAGCGAATGCCCAGAGCCGCAAAATGGTCCTTGGCTTCGGAGAACTTCTCCGTGGATTCCAGAAGGGCCTTGCTGGGGATGCAGCCGACTCGCAAACAGGTGCCGCCCAAGGCAGATTCCTTCTCGACGCAGGCCACGTTGAATCCCAGTTGCGCGGCGCGGATGGCTGCCGCGTAGCCGCCCGGGCCGCCGCCGATGACTATCAGGTCATGTTGTTGATTCATGGTGAATTTAAAATGAGAGCATGTAAGTTCTCACGCCGCGATGCCACAGAGTAGCACAATGCGTCTCGCCTGTGCGGGCAGTGGGGAATATTCCCTTTCCCAGGCAGGCGAGACGCCTGCCCTACTTTGCAAACTGGGCGCACGTTAAGCCTCAATCAGCATCCGCGCCGGGTTTTCAATGACCTCCTTGATGCGCTTCAGAAACGTCACCGCCTCGCGGCCATCCACAATCCGGTGATCGTAGGTCAAGGCCACATACATCATCGGGCGGATGACCACCGCGCCGTTGTGAGCGGCGGGCCGCTCCTGAATGGCGTGCATGCCCAGAACACCGCTTTGCGGCGGGTTGACGATGGGCGTGGAAAGAAGGGAGCCATACACACCGCCGTTGCTGATGGTAAACGTGCCGCCCTGAAGTTCCTCGGGCTTGAGTTTGTTGTCCCGCGCGCGCGCGCCAAAGTCACCAATGGTCTGCTCAATTTCCGCAAAGCTCATCCGCTCGGCGCTGCGAATGACCGGGACCACCAACCCCTTGCCGCCGCCGATGGCCACCCCAATGTCGTAGTAATGCTTGTAAATGATTTCCTCGCCGCGAATTTCGGCGTTGATTTCCGGAAACTGTTTCAAACCCTCGATGGCCGCCTTCACAAAAAACGACATGAACCCGAGCTTGATGCCATACCGTTTCTGGAAAGCCTCGCCGTAGTCCTTGCGCAACATCATTACCGCCGTCATGTCCACCTCGTTGAACGTGGTGAGCAGGGCCGCGGTGTGCTGAGCTTGAACGAGCCGCTCAGCCACAGCGAGGCGCAACTTGGTCATGCGCACGGCCTCTTCGCTGCGTCCGCTGACCGGCTTGAGCGCCTGAATCGCCTCGGTTCTGGGGGCGGACGCCACCTCTTTCATTTCCTCGGAAGCAGGAGGTTTTTCGGCGGCGCGCTGAACGTCCTCCTTGAGTATCCGGCCTCCAGGCCCGGTGGGCTTGACCGCCTCGGCTGAGACGCCGCGCTCGGCCATGAGCCGCTCGGCGGCGGGCATGACGCGCGGGGCACCCTCGGATTTTTTTGACGGTTTTTCGGCCTCGGCGGCAGGCTGGTTTTTTTCAGTAGGCTTGGACTCCTTGACGGGAGCTTGTTTTTTGTCGCCAGGCTCCAGCATGGCGATGACTTCGCCGACTTTGGCGGCCTGTCCCTTTTTCTTCAGAATCTTCCCGACTAGGCCATCAGCCGGGGAGGGAATCTCCACTGTGGCCTTCTCAGTTTCGATGACGGCAATGTTTTCGTCCTTGGAGACGAATTCGCCTTCTTTTTTCAGCCAGTCGCCGATTTCAACTTCAGTGATGGACTCGCCGACGGCGGGGACTTTCAATTCGATGGACATACGCTCCGTTTTCCTTGGTGTCTTGAGTTTGTGCCTTGGTGTTTTCTCCGAAGGCCTCGCAAATAATTTGTTCCTGCTCCTGCTCGTGGCTGTTGGCAGAGCCGGTGGCCGGGCTGGCCGAGGCCGGCCGGCCAACGTAATTGAAGGGATGGCCGAAAAGGGATTCGGCAAAACGCGCGCGAAGATACCGCCAGGCGCCCATGTTTTCAGGCTCTTCCTGAACCCAAATGACCAGCGTTTCCTTGTCGTAGGGCGCCAGCGCGTCCATCACCACCTTGTCGGGCAGTGGATAGAGTTGTTCCACGCGCAAGATGGCGACATTGGAGCGCTTCAGCTCCTCGCGACGCGCCTCCAGCTCGTAGTAAATTTTACCACTGCAAAGCAGAACGCGGTCAACCGGCGCGCCGTTGCCGGGTTGTTGCGCGTCGGGGATGATGCGCTGGAACGCGCCGTTTTCCAGTTCGTCGAGGGTGGAATGGACCTTGGGATGACGCAGCAGGCTCTTGGGGCTCATGACGATGAGCGGCTTGCGCCACTTGCGCACGACCTGCCTGCGCAATAAATGAAACATTTGGGCAGGGGTCGTGGGATAAACCACCTGGATGTTGTCCTCCGCTGCGAGCGTCAGAAACCGCTCCAGCCGCGCGCTGGAATGCTCCGGTCCCTGGCCTTCAAACCCATGCGGCAGCAGCAGAACCAGCCCGCTGTATCGCCGCCATTTTTTTTCCGCACTGACAATGAACTGGTCAATGATGACTTGGGCCACGTTGCAAAAGTCGCCGAACTGCGCCTCCCAGATAATTAAACCGTCAGGCCATTCCATGCTGTACCCCAGTTCAAAGCCAAGCACGCCCACCTCGGACAGCGGGCTGTTGAGAATCTCGACCGGCGCTTGTTCCGGCGAAATATGCTGCAAGGGCATGAAAAGCTGGCCGGTTTCGTAGTCAAAAAATCCCGCGTGCCGATGGCTGAAGGTGCCGCGGATGCAGTCCTGACCCGAAAGGCGAACCCGGTAGCCCTCCGTTGCGAGGCTGGCGTAGGCGAGCGTCTCGGCGGCAGCCCAGTCCAAAGGCTGCTTGCCCAAAGCCATGGCGCGGCGGCTTTCCAGCAGCTTCTTGATCTTGAGGTGCGGGTGAAAATTTTCGGGCAGCTTCGTCTTCGCCTCGACCAGTTCCGACAGTTTTTGGGCTTCAACGCCGGTGGTGACATCCTGGACCTTGTCTTCCGGCCCTCCGGCATGCTGGCTCCAGATGCCGTGCAGCGGCTCGCTGGGCAGCCGGTAACTGGCGTGGCGCGACTCGGAAAGCGCCTTTTCCAAATGTTCGCGGCGGCTTTCGGCAATCTGGTCCGCCTCCTCGCGTGTCACGCCGCCCAAGGCTAGCAGGTAATCAAGGTAGCCTTCGCGCACCGGCTTGCGCTGCTCGATGGCGCGGTACAGCACCGGTTGCGTGAACGCCGGCTCGTCGCTTTCGTTATGTCCCAACCGCCGGTAGCCGTACACGTCAATGATCACGTCTTTTTGAAATTTGTGCCGGAAATCCATGGAAAGCCGGACGACCTGCGCCACGGCTTCCGGATCCTCTCCATTGACGTGAAAAATGGGAATCTGAAGCATCTTCGCGACGTCGGTCGCATACTCGGTGGATCGCGCCTCTGAAGGCGAGGTGGTGAAGCCAATCTGGTTGTTGAGGATGATGTGAACGGTGCCGCCTACGGTGTATCCGCGCAGCGCACTCATGTTCAGGATTTCCTGGACAATTCCCTGCCCGGCGAATCCGGCGTCTCCGTGGATGAGCAGCGCCATGTTGCGCGAACGGTCTCGGTCATTGGTGCGGTCTTGGTTGGCGCGGGTGCGGCCCAGCACCAACGGATTGACGAATTCAAGGTGGCTAGGGTTGAAGCAGAGCGACAAATGCACTTGCTTGCCCGAACCGGTGACCCATTCGGTGCTGTGGCCCAGATGGTATTTCACATCACCGCTGCCGCGATAGCGCTCCGGCTCGACGTCTGCAAACTCGCGGAAAATCTGCTTGGGATGCTTGCCCATGATGTTGGCAAGCACGTTGAGGCGCCCGCGATGGGCCATGCCAAGAACAATTTCGGTCACGCCCTGCTCCGCGGCCTTTTCGATGGCCTGGTCCAGCAGCGGAATCAAGCTCTCGGAGCCCTCGAGGGAAAAGCTTTTCGCGCCAATGAATTTTTTGCGGATGAACTCCTCGAAAATCACCGCGTCACTGAGGCGGGTGAGAATGCGCAACTGCTCGTCGCGGCTGAGTTGCGCGCGGTTCTCGGAACCCTCCATGCGAAACTGCAACCAGCGCCGGATGTTGACGTCGTCAATGTGCATGTACTCTACGCCGATGGTGCGCGAGTAGGTGTTGCGCAGCTTCTGGACGATTTCGCCCAGGCGCAGCGGATTCGGGCCGAAAGTTTCGTAGGTAAAGTTTCGGCTCAGTTCCTCCTCCGAAAAGCGGTAGGAAGCCGGATCGAGTTCCGGAGGCATCGGTCGAACATGTCCCAACGGGTCGAGGCTGGCGATCATGTGACCGCGAAACCGATAGGCACGCACCAGTTGGATCACCCGGTCCTTGATGCTCAACGCCTGGGCAGAGCCGGGAAGAAATTCGCCCTCGCCGCGCACCGCAGCCGGCCCATGAAAAAGACTTTCCGGACGAAACTGAGGCTTCACGCGCGAACGCGCCGGCTCCCCTCGGGACAGTTCCTCAAGAACGCCCCGCCACTCCGCAGGAACCGCCGATGGATCGGCCAGAAACTGTTCATACAGCCCCTCGATGAAGGCAAGGTTGTGAACATTGAAACTGGCATCGCTCATAAAATTTTTAAAGCCGGGGCGAGCTAGACATTTTGCGCGCTCCCGGCTCCATCGCTGCAAAGTTTCCTCAACCGGGGCATGGAAGCCAGCACAAAACCGCCATATCAGCTACGCTGAAATGTCAAAGCCGCAGAATTAATACAGTAACGCAATCCCGTGGGCGGCGGACCATCCTCAAATACATGCCCCAAGTGCGCGTCACAATGGGCGCACAACACCTCCGTGCGTCGCGAAAACAAGCCAAAATCCGCCTTCGTGCTCACGCTGCTGACGTCCACCGGCGCCCAGAAACTGGGCCACCCGGTGCCGGAATCGAACTTGGTGTCAGACACAAACAACACCGCGTCGCAGCAGACGCAGTGGTAAACCCCTTCTTCCTTGTGGTTCCAATATTCCCCGGTAAACGGCTGCTCCGTTCCCTTGCGACGGGTCACCCGATATTGTTCCGGGGTGAGAAGCCGTTTCCACTCCCCGTCTGTCCTGGCAATTTTCCCGTTCATTTTCTCAAGACTCCAAAAAATCCCGCGATTTACCTCTGCCTCTTCGCCAAATCGGCAAATCCGGTTCACATCAATTAATGTAACACATTTCGAGGAGTGAAAACGTCCTGTATCTTTCAAGCGAACATGGCGCGACAAATATAGATGGCGGCAAAGATGCCCACCACATCAGCCACCAACCCCGCCGGAACCGCGTGCCGCGTGCGTCGGATGCCCACCGACCCAAAATAAACCGCCAGGACGTAAAACGTCGTCTCGGTGCTGCCGTACATCGTCGCTGCCGTGCGGCCCAGCAGGCTGTCGGGCCCGAACGCCTTGACCGTGTCGGCGAGGATGCCGTAGGCCCCGCTGCCGCTCAGCGGACGCATCAACCCCATGGGCAGCAACTCCGCCGGAAATCCGACCAGGTCCAGCGCCGGCCTTAAAAACTTCGTGAGCATGTCAATCCCTCCCGCGCCTCGGAACATGCTGATCGCGACCAGAATCGCGACCAGGTAGGGAATGATGCGAATGGCGACGTTGAAGCCCTCCTTGGCGCCCTCGACAAATTCCTCATACACCTTGATTTGCCGCAGGATCGCGTAAAGCGGGAAGAAGGAGAGCAGGAGCGGAATGGCCATCGCGGAAACCGCATTGACGACACGCACAAAAGTTTTTTCATCCGGCGCGGCGGGTGTGCCCCCGAACTGCTCGGGCATTGCCATCCTTAGAAGAAAATAAACCCATGCGAACCCGAATGCAGCCAGCGCCATTTTTCCCCAGAAATTCAGCGGCTTGGCCTCGGTTGTCTCCGCAGCCGACTCCGACTCTGGAGCGGCTTCAGCGGCTGATTTGGCTTCATTCGCCGGAAGTTCCTCGGGCTTGGGCAAACGATACATTCGGAGCTTTTCAAAGAACTTCACCGCAGTCACGCCCACCACCGTGGAGCAAAGAGTTGCCAGTAACGCCGTGCCCACAATCGCGGTCGGATTGGCAGAGCCCGACGAGGCCAACAGCGCCACCGCCGTGGCCGGAAGCAATTGCACGCCACTGGTGTTAATGGTCAGAAAGGTGCACATCGCGTTGCTGGCGGTGCCGGGCAGGCGGTTGAGCGATTCCAGGTGCTTCATCGCACGCAGGCCCAGCGGCGTGGCGGCGTTGGTCAAGCCGAGCATGTTGGCGGCGATGTTCAACACCATGGAACCCATCGCCGGATGGTTGACGGGCACCTCGGGAAACAGCCAGCGCAGCACCGGGCGAAGCAGTCTCGCCAACCCCTGGACCAGTCCCGCCTTCTCGGCCAAACGCATCATTCCGAGCCACAACGCCATGATGCCGACAAGGCCGATGGAGAGCGTGACGGCGCTTTTGGAACCCTCCACCGCGCCCTCGGTGACTTCCTTCATTTTCCCATCGAAGCCGCCGATGAAGACCGCCAGTAAAATCAAGGCCAGCCAGATGTAGTTGAGCATTGGGTTTGGTGATAAACGCCATGCACTGGGTTGGCGAGAAAAATATCCGGCTCAAAAAACCAAACGACAGTCGTTCATTTTGCCGATAGTTTTGCGCTGTGACATCAAAGTTGCTTCCCAGTTTTCTGAACCGCCGATTTGCGGTGCTGCACTGCTTCATTTTACTGCTGGCGCAGTTCGGGCCAGTGCATGCCGGATCGTTTCCCGGATTTACCGCCAACTCCAAAAGCCAGGAGCTAACGATCACCGCGACACTGGAGCATGGAGTCCGATTTCACATCAACGCTCCGTCAACCCCGGCATGGCGCACAGACCAGCCGGTGACACTGATCGTTTACGGCCTGCCCAACGGCAACACGATTGAGCAGACCATCGGCAAAACGATGAAGCCGGGCGACGACTGGCATTTTGACATCCAGCACATCGGCGCGCAGACCCGCTTTATGCGCGACTTACGGACAAATGAAAATCTCGTCGTGGCGTATCTGGAAAACGACTTGAAAAGCTGGCCGGCCTGGCGGCGCCAGCATGGCGACGAGAAAATTCCAACGATACTGGAGACCGTCCGCAAACCCTTCGGCCACCTCAAGACGCGCTTGGTTCTCACAGGGCACAGCGGCGGCGGCAGCTTCACCTTCGGTTATTTGAACACGCTCGAAGCCATTCCCGGCGACGTCGAGCGGATTGCTTTTCTGGACAGCAATTATGCCTACGAAACCGGGCGTCACCGCGACAAACTGGCCGCTTGGCTGAAGTCTTCACGGAGCCATTTTCTGGTGGTGCTCGCCTACCACGACAACATCGCGTTGTTGAACGGCAAAACATTTGTCAGCGCCGAGGGCGGCACCTGGGGACGCAGTCATCTGATGAAAAAGGATTTCGAGGATGCCTTTTCATTTTCTGAAAAGATTTTCGGCGAAATGAAGCACTGGAGCGCGCTAGAAGGGCGCGTTCAGTTTTTCATGAAGGAGAATCCCGAGAAAAAAATTCTCCACACCGTGCAAGTCGAGCGAAACGGATTCATTCATGCGATGCTTGCCGGCACGCCGCTCGAAAACCGCGGTTACACTTACTTCGGGGAACGCGCCTACACGCGTTTCATCCGCGACGAATAGGCGCTCCTCAACCCGGACAAAGTTCGAACCGCAGCGTCACCGGGGAAGCGGCCTTGAGCGCGGCGCGCATGTCGCTTTGGCGCTGGAAGGTTTTCAACAGCTTTTTGCCCTCACAGGTCAGTTCAATGGGTTTTGAGGAATTAAACGGCCAGGGATGCAACCGGAAGCGCGACGGTTTGTCGTCATCAGGAAGCAGCGTGATTTGAGCAGGCTTTCTGGCCGCCGGAACACTCTCGATCACTTTTGGCTGACTCAATCCCATGCAAAGCAACAGCGACAAGTAATCCCAAATGCCCACAAGGCGGGCGTTGCGCTCGATGATGTCGGGCTCGGTAAACGGAGCGTAGTAAAAGTCGTTCAGAAGGGAGGTCACCAACACCGACTGGAGTTCCTCCTGCCGCCGCAGAAATTTCCGCTGCAGGCCAATGTCATGTTTGCCCGAGGCAGGATGCTTTTTGCAAAGCTCCGAAAAATGAAGGGAAACCAGGAGCGAAGCGTAACGTCCATACCGCTGCATCTGCCGAATGCCGCGTGTCCAGACAGCCAAATGCGGCATCACCGGCAATTGAACGAAATCATGCGGCAGTCCGGTTTGGCGGTTGAGCGTGGGAGCCTGCTCCCAGCTCAGGAAGCCGATGTCGTGGAGGGCGGCGGCGCACAGGACGTCATCGCGGGGCGTGACCTTGCCAAACGCGGCGTTCCCCCAACGCAAGGCAAGCTGCCCTGCAAGCCAGGCATGCGCGGGTTGCGAGATCCCCACCACGCCGTCGGCAATCTTCCGCAGGACCATGGCCGGGTTGGGTTCAGTCCTTGGTCTTTTCCTTGGATCGTTCCTTTTCGGGTTGTGCCCCGGCAGCCTCCCTGATGGCCGACCCGACCGACGCGGTGTAAAACACAATCAATGAGCCGTCTTCGGCGATTTGTAGGCGGGTTTCGATTTTGCCTTCCCGGAATGTGGCCTCGTAAACTTTCTGGCCCTCTTTTTGGCCCAGCACAATTTTCACCACCTCCGCCGCGTCACCCTGTTTTTTAAATTTCTCAAGGACCGCCGGCGGCACGTTCTCGATGGCAACCGGTTGCGCATCGGTGATTTCCAAGTCCACGGCCTGCGCGGATTGTTTGGCGCATCCGGCGGAGAGCATGGCAACAAGGGAACTGACACAAAGGGTCACTAGCAGTTTTGAAGTGTTCATAAACCTCCTTGCGGACTATGAAACACCCGCAGCGGCAAACCCACAATCGAACAAACACTGAACGATTAGCTGGGCAAAACGGCGCGCGCCACTTGGAGCAATCCCCAAAACAAATCAGGCCGCCCATGAGGACGGCCTGAGCATATTTCCTTTGCAGTAAATCCTACTGCTTGACCCACTTCACCGCGTCGCCAATGACGACAAACCCGGTGGTGGTCCAGCAGGAGAGACGCACGTCGTTGTTGCCGGTGTTCATATTCCAGGTGCCCAGCAAATTCCACTTGCCGCCGTTGACCTGCTGGTTGACCTGAATGGTCTGCGAACCGCCCGAGTGATAGACAATGTAGGGCGCCGTCGCCGACCGGTTGGAGCCCTGGCTCCACCAGGCATGCACCTGATAGTTGCCGGAGGTGCTCAAGTTGGCGCGCCACAGTGCCGAGTCGCTGACGGCCTGCGTATTGCGAAAGCGGTAATCCGGGCCGTATTTTCCGGGAGCCGAGGTGGCGGTGGTCCAATTCGTCGAAGCACTGAAACCGGCCGTATTGTTGTCCACAATGACCTCCGAACCCGTCACGCTGATGGTCGCGCTGGCCAGATCGCCAAACCACTCGATTCCTTCCTGAAGCATTTTCCAGTCGAACTTGTAGGAACCCGGTGACGTGGGTGCCGTGGCATTGAAGGTAAAGGTGGCGTTCTGTCCGGGATTCACCTGCGAGGAGAGCAGCACCCGGTTGAATCCCCATGTCGTGTTGTCCTGCGGCGTCTGGGAGCCGAGCTTGTGGGCGTTGGAGCCGGTGATGATCCACGGCTTGACGCCGTTGTTGTTGAACTGAACGGTGGCCGAAAAACTCGAGCCTCCGGCCACCGAACCGGGCGCGCTGATGAACACGAATTTCGAGCTGTTGTTTTTCCAAGTGTATTTCTGCGCCACGGCCGCGTCGAGATCGCTCAGGATCTGCCCCTTGTAAGGGTTGCTCGCGCCGTCAATGTTCCATCCGTCACAGCCCGAGCACCAGCGGTACATGTTGACGCATTTGAAGATTGGTTTTCCGGTCTGGTAAGCGGACTGGTTGTAGCGGTTGATCTCGGCGTAAATCTCCTGCATCCAACCGGGCTCATAATGCTTGCTGGGGTCTTCGGGATGCCCGCCTTTCCAATAAAAATAACCGTTGCATTCGGTGGCGTAGAGCGGCAGATGCCACAGGCTCGAGGGAATGCCCAGATCCACCCAATCCTTGTAAACGTAAAAGCTCCAGAAAAGATTCTGGCCACCGGCATTGATCTTCGCCGTGCTGTGAATGTCGCCGTAGGTGTAACCGCGCGAATTGATGTGCAGCGCGATGCCGTCAATGCCGGCTACCTTAACGGACTGTCGCACAAGCGCCGCGTCAAACCAGCCGCAGCGACGCTTACGCCCCGTTGTTGTACCGAACTCCTTACCGCGCTCGCCTAGGCGCTGGCCGACCTCATCCTCTAACTCTGTCGGGAAAGGCCCTGCGCCTACACGTGTTGTGTAGGCTTTTGTAATGCCCAGCACATGCCCAACGACACGGGGACCAACACCCGAACCTGACGCGGCCTGAGCAGCGACTGTATTCGACGATGTTACAAACGGATATGTCCCGTGATCCACGTCCAGCATGACGCCTTGCGCCCCTTCGAACAGGATTTTC
>CALJZV010000331.1 GCA_937983475.1 uncultured Verrucomicrobiales bacterium | reverse complement strand
GGATTTGATGCGGTTGCGAGCCTCCGGTACGCCGACAGCCTGGAGCATTTCAAGCGCGCGTTGCTCGGCATCGCGTCGGCTGATGTCACTGTGAATCAACAGCGGCTCAATGAGTTGTTCCTCAATTCGCAGATACGGGTTTAAGGACGTCATGGGATCCTGGAAGATCATCGAGACGCGCTTGCCGCGGATGTCGCGGAGTTTATTTTTTGAACAGCTTAACAAGTCCACGCCGTCGAACACCGCGCGGCCCTTCTCAATTTTTCCGGGAGGCTGGGGAATCAACCCGAGCATCGAATAGCAGGTGACCGATTTGCCGCAGCCCGATTCGCCGACGATGCCGAGCGTCTCCCCCTTGTCCAGGGAAAATGAAACATCCTGCACCGCGCGAACGATACCGTTCCGGGTGTAAAATGAGGTGTGGAGATGTTCGACTTCGAGTAAAGGCATTTTGGGAATCAAGTCATGGTTCAATCCTTTGAGGCGCGCGGGTCCAGGGCATCGCGCAGGCCGTCACCGAAAAAGTTCAGGGAAAATAAAGTGAGCGAGAAAAACGACGCGGGAAACAGGAGCAGCCACGGATATTCCTCCATCGCTTTGGCGCCGTCGTTGATGAGCGTGCCCCAAGAGCTCATGGGGGCCTGCACGCCAAAGCCTAAAAAGCTCAAAAACGCCTCCAGCAGCATGACGCTGGGTACGGTCAGGGTGGCATAGACTATGATAACCCCCAGCACGTTGGGAATCAGGTGACGAAACACAATGCGGCGCTTTCTCAGTCCAAGTGCCTCGGCGGCTTCGATGAATTCCTGCCTTCGAAGGGTCAGGACCTGTCCGCGCACGATACGTGCCATTGTCAACCACTCCACGGCGCCGATGGCCATGAACAGCAATAGGAGGCTGCGCTCAAAAATGACCATGAGCAAAATGACAAGAATGGTGAAGGGCAGGGCGTAGAGGATGTCCACGAATCGCATCATAAGGGCGTCAGTCTTGCCTCCCAGAAACCCTGCGAGCGTTCCGTAGATGACGCCAATCAGCAGCGAAACCGCTGTGGCGGCCAGCCCGACTGACAATGAAATGCGCCCGCCATAAAGAATGCGCGCCATCAGGTCGCGGCCGAGAAGGTCCGTTCCAAGCCAGTGTTCTGCGCTCGGAGGGGTTGCGCCCAAGGTCAAATTCTGTTCCTCATAGGATTGGATTCCCAAAAATGGCGACAGGAAACAGGCCAGCGCCAGCAGCAAAATGAAACCACCTCCAAAGAGCGCCAGCTTGTTCTTTTGCAGCCGGTGCCAGGCGTCGCGCCACAGCGAGGTTCCCTGCTCGATGTCCTCCATCGCATGGGCCGCGTATTTTTCCAGTTCAGGAGCTTCCGGCATGTTCAGTCAAAACGCAGTTTTGGGTTCAGCCAGACCAGGACAATGTCCACGATCAAATTCATCACCAGAATCAGGACCGCAAAGAAAATGACCGTGCCCATGACCATCGCATAGTCGCGGTTTAGCGCTGAGGTGACGAAGTAGCGTCCCAGCCCGGGAATCTGAAAAATCATTTCAACCACGAACGAGCCTGAGACCAGGCCAGCAATGGCTGGACCTATGAAGGAGACAACCGGAAGCAGGCCGCCCTTGAGGGCATGCCGAAGCACAACCCTTTTTTCGGAGGCGCCTTTGGCGCGGGCTGTGCGAATGAAATCCTGGTGCATGATTTCCAACATGCCGCCGCGGGCCAATCGCGCCGTGTAGGCGGCGTAATAGCCGCCCAGTGTCAACGCCGGCAGCACCCGGTCGCTCGGGAAAAACCACCCGGAGGTGTTGAACCATCCCAAGGTCAAGCCAAACACCAGAATCAGCAGCGGACCCATGACAAAAGTCGGCAGGCAAATGCCCACCATTGCCATGGACATGGGCACGTAGTCCGTGGGCGAATTGGGCTTAAGCGAGGCGATCACGCCCGCCAACAATCCCAGCATCAGGGCGATGCACATGGCGTAAGCTCCGAGTTCAAGAGACACGGGAAACGATGCGGCGATCAGTTCGTTTACCGACCGGTTGGCGTATTTGAAAGAGGGGCCGAAGTCGCCTTTAACCAAATTGCCCATGTAGCTGAAATACTGCTGAAGAAGCGGTTTATCGAGGCCGTAATGGGCTTCAAGGCGGGCGCGAATTTCCGGTGTCGTGGCCTTCTCGGCGTCAAACGGCTTGCCCGGCGCCAGGCGGACCATGAAGAAGGTCAGCGTGGCGATGATAATCAGGACGGGTATGGCCTGGAGAATGCGCCGGAGGATGAACCTCAACATGACTTAAGTTCGTTTATTTTTTCGCCGCTTCAAGGTGCACGTGTTGATAGGGGTGATGGTCGAGAATATTGGGGTGCCATCCCTTCACGCTGGGCTGTATCAGAAAGTTGCGGGTGTAGAAATAAATCGGGATCACCGGGGCTTCATCCAGCAGGATGGCCTCGGCCTTCTGGAAAATTTCCATGCGTTTCTGCGGATCGGCTGCGCGGCTGGCTTCACGAATCAGTTGGTCGTATTCCGAATTTGACCAGCCGGTCTGGTTGTTGCCGCCTCCCGTCAGCCACATGTCGAGGAAGGAGTTGGGGTCAGGATAATCGCCAATCCATCCGGCGCGGCAAATCTGGTAGTTGAGCTGTTTTTGGGAATCGAGATAGACCTTCCACTCCTGGTTCACCAGTTGCACGTCAATGTTCAGGTTTTTCTTCCACATTTGCTGGATGGCTTCTGCGATCACCTTGTGACCCTCGGAGGTGTTGTAGAGAATTTCAATGGTCGGAAGCCCCTTGCCGTCAGGATAGCCGGCTTCGGCCAGGAGTTTTTTTGCCGCGTCAACATCCATGGGAATGCGCGCCTCGGCGGTATATCCGGCCGTGCCCGGCGGGGTAAAATGGTGCGCGGGAATCTGGCCGGCCTTGGTGATGTGCTTGACGATGTTTTCGCGGTCAATGGCCATGGCCAGCGCGCGGCGGACTTCTTTGTTGTCCAAGGGCGGCTTGGTGACGTTGACGCGGTAATAGTAGCAGCCAAGGTAGGTGTAGATCCGCAGCAGATCGGGCTTTTCCCTTTTGTAAACGTCAATTTTTGGAAGTGGAACGGTCTGGGTGACATGAAGCTGGCCGGAGCGGAAGGCGCGCTCCTCGGTGTCGTCACTGTCTATGGGATAAAAATGAATTTCCTTCAGACGCACGATGTCTGCGTTCCAGTAGGTTGGGCTTTTCTTGACAATGATGATCTGGTTTTCGCGCCACTTATCGAGAATGAACGGGCCGTTGCCGACGAAATTTTCTGGGCGTGTCCAGCGGTTGCCGCGCTCATGAACCGGGCCGTGCTTTTCAACCGTCGGTAAATGAACCGGATACCAGGAGTAATGGTTGAGCAGCGAAAGAAAATAGGGCGTCGGGTTGTTCAATTGAACTTGCAGGGTGTGATCATCCAGAACCTTGAAGCCGACTTCAGAAAAGTCCGCGAGCTTGCCCGTGTTGTAGGCTTCGGCGTTTTTGGCCACGTAAAGCATGTAGGCGTATTCCGAGGCGAGGGAAGGGGTGAGGATGCGCTTGAAGGAATTTAAAAAATCATGGGCCGTGACTGGGTCGCCATTGGACCATTTGGCGTTTTTGCGCAGGTAAAAGGTGTAAACGGTTCCGTCCGCGGATGTTTCCCATCGCTCAGCGCCGCCAGGAACCGGTCTCAAATCCTTCGGATCCAAGCCGACAAGTCCTTCGAGCAACGCGGTAATGAGGTGATGTTCGGGCACACCTGTGACGATGTGTGGATCCAGATCCTGCGGCTCGGTACCGTTGCCCAAATGCAAAATTTGATCGCGGTTGCCTTGTTCGACGCGGGTCTCGCGTTTGCCGCAACCAGTGATTGCCAGCATGGCGATCGCGATAAGTAAGAGCTGCTTCATATTTATTGAAAACCAAATGTGCCTGAAACTGCGGGCAAACTTCGCCGTCCCGGGCCAAATTTTCAAACGCTTTTTCTGAAAAGAAGCAATTAGACTTCAAGGATTTGAAGCCGCTCTTTGTTGGTGGAGAGGACCCGATGGGATTATTTCTGGGCCGATTGGTCTTGTGGCGGAGCAGGGATTTTGTTGGAAGCGATGTATATGCCCGAGTCATCCTGGATCTGAGCCACAACACGCGATTTTGGGCCTTGCAATTCCAGAACGTCCAAATGCCCCAGTTTCAATTCCTGGCTCATTTGCCGTGATTTTTCAGAAACAAATTCCAGGAAGCGTTTGCGCAATTCCACGTCCGGGCATTGCCATTCATAAAGCACGTCCCCTTGACCTGAGAAAACCGCCATTTCACGGATTTGCACCTGTTCCTGCTTTTGCTTGGGAAAACTGATTTTAAAGGTGCGTCCGGCAAACAAGTCGGCGTTGGCAGTTGCCCGGGAAGGTTCTGTCGTGCCGAGGTTGCTATCGCTTGCCTCATTGTCTCCGCGGTTGATGGTATCGGTTTCATCGCGTCGCCGCGCGGATTCCATCAGCAAAAATTCCCAGGACATGGTGATGCTGATTTCGGAGGGAGAGGCAAAGGGTTTGATTTTGAAGCCGCCTCCACTGATCGACAGCAAATTGTAGAAGGCAGGCTGCCCTTTGAGTCCATTGTTGGTTTGGGCGTGTATGATGCTTCCCTGCTTGATGAAGATCTCGCCACGCGTCTCCTTGTTAAACACCTCCAACACGGCGGAATTGCGGCCAAGGCATTCCATTTGAAGAATGTCATGGAGGCCGACTCTTCTCAATGTTCCCTGAAATCCTTCCTCGGGTTCCACTCGGGCTATTTCGTTGAGTGTCGAATAGATGGTTTCGATTCCCTCCTGGGTGGTCGGTTTTTCCAGATAGAGGTCGGCCCCGTTGGCAAGGCTGGCTGCCCGGTCCTGAGGATTAGGGCATCCCGTGAGCACCACTTTGGGCAGGTTGGGATATTTCATCCCTATCAACTTCAGCAATTGCAACCCGTCCACCAAAGGCATCTGGGCATCAACAACGGCCAAGTTTATCGGGGTTTCCTGTAGGATGGAGAGCGCCTTGCCGGCGTTGGTCGCGGTGTAAATTTCCCATTCTCCTTTGCATTGAGCCGACATGGCACGAGTGAAAAGGTGGAGGAAATCCTCGGAATCATCCACGAATAGGATGTTTTTTCGGGCTTTGCTTTCAGTGTCCATGGGTCTGACTGGCTGTCAATTACAGGCTGGCGCCCCGGCGCGCCAATTCCTGGGCAGCCTGTTTCTTTAATCTCGACGTGTCTACTTCCTGCAATCCGGAACGCACGTAAGAGCCATAGCGCTCATCGTAGGTATAGCGAAATTGGAAAATATTGCTCAATGCGCAAAGGGCTTTTAAGTCAGCGTCCTCCACCTCTCCAACATTTTGTTCCACGATGTTTGTTAACGCCACGATGATTGTTTCGGATAGTTGTCCGTCGCGGCTGTAAGACAGAAGCGGACGTACTGCATGACCGTCCATGATGTTGGACAAAGCATCGGCGACTGCTGCATTAAGTTCTAGATTTTGGAAATTTTCTTTAAGCGCGCCAACCAAAGGTTCGACCGCTGCGGCCCCATGCTGGGAGGCGGTTTTCCAATCCTGCAATTCGATGGCAAAAATGACACTTTCCTTCGCGTCCCGAGGAAGCCACTCAAGAATTCGCAAACCATGGGCTGCTGCTGCACGGACTTGTTTGTGAGGGTGATAAAGCATGGCAGCCAAGGGTTCACACGCGCGTTTGTCGCCAATTTGCGCCAAACTGGAGATGGCTGCTTTGCATACTTCAGGGTCCTCGGAATTCAAAACCATGACCAGCGGTTCAAATGCCACCGAATCGAAAAGCACTGCTGTTTCCCATCGCTGGAGAATGACTGACTTCAAGACCAATTCCGTGTCATTCGCCGGCTTCCAATTCAAGAGGTTCAGGGCGTACAGTGCCGCTTCACGCACCCACTGGTCCTCATCAACGAGGGTTTCCACCAACGCTCCCAATGCTGAAGCGTCTCCCAGGCGTCCCAAGGCTTCTGCCGAAGCCTGGCGTAAATCCCGGTTTGTAGCTTTCAGGGCTTTGATCAGCACAGGAACGGCACTCCGGGAGGCTGTTCCTGTTTCGGCTGTGAGAAAGGAATTCATAGCTCGTGTCTGACCAATGAGTCTTAAGGCATCTGCGGCTTGTTCTCGGATTGAGTCATCATGGTGCTTTAAAGCGGGCAATATGGCAGGCACAGCCGCTTTGGCGTGCTCGGTCAAGTGCCAGTTTTTATCCAACTCTGCCAAGCTTCTGAGAGCGGCAGACCGCACTGTGTGGTCTGCATCAACCAAAGCCGCCACCAACGCTGAAATAGCCCGCTTATCCTCAAGTTTGCCCAACAATTCACAAGACCTCAACCGCAAATCAGGAGATTCATCATTTAAAAAGCCGATTATAGCATCCGCTCGCTCTGGAGAATTGCAATGTTCCAGAGCGTCCACGACGACAGAGCGGACTTCCCAACTGGTGTCTTTGACCAATTTGGCCAGAAACTCGATTGCCCGCACGTCATTCAATCGGGACAAAACCTGCGCGGCAACGGCCCTGACTTGGGGGTTTTCGTCTTTAAGCACGCCCAAAATGGGGTTGAAGATCCTGGGACTTCCAATTTGCGCCAGCACTTCCAGCGCAGCCAAGCGCAAGGCAGCCTCCTTGTCTTGTAGCAGTTTAAGCAAAGGTTCGACAGATGATTGTCCCAGAGAACTGGCTTCTTGAAAATGTTGAAGGGCTACGGCGTGCCTTGCTTGCTGCTCTTCTGTGCCCGGCTTCCACCCTAGTTCAATCAGGGCATTGGCCGCCGTCTGTCTGACAGAGGCCTCCTTGTCGGATAACAATTCCAGAAGTGGGGTGATTCCCCGCTTGTCCTTGCGTTGAGCAAATTCTCGGATGGCGCTTTCCCTGACGGCCGTATCGGAATGAGAAAGTGCTTCAAGCAATGTTTCAAAAATGTCACGAGGCGCTTTTGAGCCCCCCGCAGATTCTGAAGTTCTCGAGCTGTGTTGCATGATTAATTGGCGATTATAGTCATCCATTTGCTCGGCACTGCCTGACTAAATGGCAGAGACGGGCAATGGACAAGACGGCACGGACAGCATCGGGCAAAACTGTAGTTAAAATAATTGACAGGATAAAAAAGCGTCAACCCTTTTTATGGCCCAATCTTTGCAGATCCCTGTTCCTTAGCGAAGTTAGAGGAGGCCATTTTTGCCCAGAGGAGCTTGCGCGATGACTTTGATTGCTGTTTTTCTGCTTGGGGAGCCTCAGATCATGGTGGCGACTCTTGTTCGAATGGCTTGTTTCACCTGTAAATGCCGCCAGTGTGCGATGGAAATAAGTGGATGAAAATTTGGTGAATTTTTTCTGGCGGAAGTGGAAAAAGTTTCCCCACAATGTTTTCCGTCTCCCTGCATTGACCACGTCCATGTGGCACCAAGTTTTTTGTGCGTTTAGCTTGTTGAGCCATGCCCTGAGTTGGGGAGCTTGGCTGGTGTTGGTTTCGTTTGTGGCCGTTTCGGAAAGTCTGGCCCAGCATCACGCGCAGCTCTGGCAGATCGAAGATGGGCTTCCACACAATGCGGTGCAGGCCATCGCCCAGACCTCCGATGGCTATTTATGGGTTGGCACGCGAACTGGTTTGGCGCGGTTTGACGGTGTTTCATTTATCCAAAAGGATCCACCAGGGTTTGAGAAATTAAAGCGTAATTCAATTTACGCCCTCTGTGCCGATACCAACGGTGTTTTATGGATTGGATTTGAGCGCGATGGCCTCGGCCGGCTGGAAAAAGGGGCTTACCGCCATTACACCGAGAAGGACGGGCTGGCGAGCGATTCGGTGCGTGCATTATGCCGGTCCACAGATGGTTCCCTATGGGTTGCCACAACTAATGGAGTGACGCGTTTTTACTCAGGCAAGCTTGAGACCTACCGAAGGGAAGACGGTCTTCCGCATGAAGTGGTCAGGTCGATTGGGGAGGATTCGGACGGGAACATCTGGCTCGGCACTTCCGCGGAAGCCACCGTTGCCTTAATGGTGCAGGGCAAAGTGCAGGAATTTGTGAAGCGCCCGGATTTGCCGGGAACCTTAAGGGCCATATGCCGGGACGGGGAAAATAATCTCTGGTTGGGGAGTTTTGCGGGATTAGTGGGCACCGGGCCCGGCCGCAAGCATATCTATTCGGATAAGAACGGGCTTACTGATAACAAGGTCGTATCGCTTTTTTGGGACAGCCGTGGCGCGTTATGGATAGGCTGTTACGGTGGCTTGAGCCGATTGGTCAAAGGGAAAATCATTCCCGAACTGACTAACGCGGTGCAGGTGTTTGACATGGTGAACGCCATATTGGAGGACCATGAAGGTAATATGTGGGTCGGAGCCAAGGACGGCCTCTACCGGCTGAATCCCAAACGGTTCAGGACGTACACACGTCAGCAGGGGCTGCTTCACAACAACATCATGTCCGTGATGGAGGATTCCCAAAATAACCTTTGGATAGGCACTTGGGGTGGAGGGCTTCATCGGCTGAATGAATCGGGAATGACGGCCTTCGGCCAAAACGACGGGCTTATGAGCGATGTGGTGCTGGCGTTGCTTGAAGACCGTGCCGGAGCGCTGTGGGTGGGCATGGATTTCGACCATGGAATGTACCGCTATTGGAGGGGAAAATTCAGGCGTTATTACAAAAAAGACGGATTGGAGGACAGGACCGTCCGGGTATTGCACCAGGACAAGGAGGGAAACTTGTGGATTGGAGCCACCAGCGGGCTGGTTCAAATGAACGGGGGCAAATTCAAGCGGTTTACGGTTAAGGATGGATTAAGTGCCAACACGGTCCGCGTGATTCATGAAGATCGGCAAGGGCGGCTGTTGGTTGGCACGCAAGGAGGCTTGAGCATGCTGCATGAGGGAAAAATCACCAATTTCGGATCAGAACAAGGGCTGCCGGAGGAACCGATTCTGGCGTTGCATGAGGATGCGGAAGGCGTGCTCTGGATTGGCACCGGTGGAGGCGGACTGTGCTATTACAAAGAGGGCAGATTTACCACGATTACGAGTGCCCATGGGCTGTTTTGCGACGAAATATTCGACCTGCTTGAGGATGATCGGGGAGGGCTTTGGATGAGCAGCCCGGTCGGTGTTTTCTGGACGGAAAAGAAAGCGCTTTTAAATTTTGCGACAAATTCCAGTGCGAGGCTCCATTGTGTTTCCTTCGGCAAACCGGATGGGTTGGCAACCATTCAATGCAATGGCGTCGCTAAGCCCGGCGCTTGGAAGACAGGGGACGGAAGGCTTTGGTTTGCCACAGCCAAGGGTTTGGCGGTCACTGACTCAAATCTGCCTGTGGAATCAAACCAGATTCCGCCACCGGTGGTTATTGAGCGATTTTTTGCGGATGAAAAACCTGTGGCTATGGATGGGGCGATGGTGATTGCGCCCCCAGGGCGGGGCGAATTGACATTTCATTACACCGCCTTGAGTTTCCGATCCCCAGAAAAAATTAAGTTTAAATACAAACTTGAGGGTTTGGATACTGATTGGATTAGCGCAGGAAATCAACGGATTGCCCAATACAACAACATTTATCCGGGGGAATACCGGTTTCGTGTTTTGGCATGCAATAATGAGGGGGTCTGGAACGAGCAGGGGGCTTCCTTGAACTTTGTGGTTAAGCCATTCTATTGGCAGACGTGGTGGTTCTCAGGGCTGATGGGCGTCACCCTTTTTGGCATTGTGGGAGCGTCTGTGCGCTACATTTCGACCCGCAGGCTGAAGCGAAAATTGGAAAAATTGGAGCAACAACATGCGTTGGAAAAGGAGCGTGCCCGTATTGCCAAGGATCTCCATGACGAAATCGGGTCAAGCCTGACGCAAATCGCATTGCTAAGCGAACTGGGAAGAAAGAATTATTCATCAGAAGGGCGCGAAAAACACTTCCAGAAAATCGCTCAAACCTCCCATGAGGTAGTTGAAGCCGTGGACCAGATTGTTTGGGCGTTGAATCCTCAAAATGACACCTTGGATAATTTGGCCAACTACATATGCCATTTCGCGAATAACTTTTTCCAGTTGTCCACGGTGAAATGCCGGCTGGATGTTCCGCCCTCCTTGCCGCGCATTGCCATCTCAGCGGAAGCGCGGCACAACCTTTTCCTGTCATTGAAGGAGGCGTTAAACAACGTGCTCAAGCACGCAGAGGCTGATGAGCTTTGGATCAGGCTGGATTATTCAAAAGACGTGCTTTCGATTTCGGTGGAAGACAATGGGAGAGGCATTGATTCGGCTCGGCAGGATCCCACGGGCAATGGGCTCATCAATATGCGGAAACGATTAGAGCAGATAGGCGGCCAATTTGATTTGCAATGCCACCCGAGCGGGGGAACGAAAATTCGTTTTACAATTCGCTTGTCAACGCATGGGGCTGGTTCCAATTAATAGTCATCACCCATCTCCAAAAGCCATTCATGTCTATTAAAGTTTCCATTGTCGAAGATGATCGGCGTATTCGGGAGAGCCTTGCCATTTTGATTAATGAGGCTTCTGGCTTTCACTGCAATGCGACTTATGGAACGGCTGAAACGGCATTGAAGATGATTCCGTCCGACCCGCCTGATGTGGTGTTGATGGATATCAATCTGCCCAAAATGTCGGGAGTGGAGCTGGTGCGAAAACTAAAAGCCATCTTGCCCCGGTTGCAAA
>CALJZV010000330.1 GCA_937983475.1 uncultured Verrucomicrobiales bacterium | reverse complement strand
AAGCGTGTTCGCTGCGGCAAACAATGAAAGGATTCCACTTTAAGGAGGCAAATCAATCCAGCTCACGAATGAATAGATTTGCAAACTGAATTGTCCCTGTATGACGCTGAAGACCGATAGACCCTTTGGCTGGAATGCCAGGCAGTTCCACGCTTTCAATTACGGTTTCGCCGTTTAGCACCACTGTGGCTCGATTGCCGCGAAGGGTAATGACAAAGCGGTTCCAATGTCCGATTGGCTGGTCTGCCTTGGATTTTGGCGTTGCCCCAGCCCGGACTTCCGGGGATGACGCCGATTTTTTCCGGTAGCCATGGATTTCCCCCGACCCAACCGGATGACACCAAATGTTAACCTGGGCATCGTGACTGCCCCGCAAGAAAATGCCGCTATCCCCCGCGTCTGGCACCTCGATAATCTCTGGCGTGCCGTCCGGTTTGAGAAGCTGGACGCCTTCTGGCAAAATGACCGGGAAATTGTTGGTTTTGGGTTTCTCGACCCACCGCCAATCCGCCACAAGGATAAAATCGCCGTATTCCTTCTCTGTCCAGAGATGTTTTTCCCCGTCCCACTTTCCGCAGGCTTGCTCAAGAATCCAGTCCTTTGGAAGCCAATGTTTCGCCAACTCCGGCGTCACACGCCAACCGGACAAATCCACTCCATTATAAAGCGACTCAAAACCTTGATCTGTCGTCGCAATTTGTTCCGGCGGCAATGCCTCCTTAACGGGGAGCGTTTTCAAGCGAATATTACGGAACTCGACCGGTGACCCCTCCGATTCCAGGCAAATATAGCCTTTGCGGGGCGAGGCGTTGTGCCCGCGCGTGACCACAGCACCATTGACGGCCAGCGAAATCGCTCCGTCGTTGCACTCAATCCGATAGTGATTCCACTCGGGCGAAGGCTTGCTTCGCTTCTCGGTCGGAAAAGCTCGATCTCCACCGCGACCATTGATGGGCGTCATTTTCGCGCCGTGGATCGGAAATATATCGCCGTCCGACGTGAACCACTCCCCTTCGCGCCCGTCGAGCACCTGGACTTCAATGCCGCGAATGAACGGCTGGCCGCGCGCCGGAAGATCATCAGCCCAGACAAACACCCCCGCGTTGCCCTTTGGCTTGAGATGCCGCCATTCCAGGTCGAGGATGAAATTTTGATGCATCCGAGCCGTTCGGAGTTCGCCGATGGGCACGCCAGTGCAATACAATACGCCATTGGTCGCCCTCCACGTGCCGGGCGCGCAATTGACATTCACCCATCCATCAAGATTGTGACCGTTGAACAGGGGACGAAACCCCTCCTCGCCACGAAGCGCCACCAGAGCAGACATCAGGCAAAAGAATAGCGTCAAACAACCAGCGCGGAACATGGCTGCATCTTGAACCTCGCCCCAAGGAAATCAATCCTGGTCAAATATAAAAAACAACCGATTTAGCCCTGTTCGTCGCCTGATTTCGCGTAATCCTTAAGCCCGGAAATATCAATGACCACAACCGGTTCGCTGCCCACCACCCACGCATCGTGGCCAGGCGGAATCATCGCCACATCCCCGGGGCCAAATTCCTCCTCGCTGCCATCATCCATCACCACGCGCAGGCGCCCGGAAACCTGATATTGCAAGTGTGAAGCCTCACAGGACTCGGTTCGGGCCAGAGGTTTGACGCACTGCGACCATTTCCAGCCTGGATACAATGTAGCGCGGCCAAATGTCACATCTCCCACCGTGACTGTTTCCACTTTCCCATTCTCAAAAGCCCGTGTTTCCTCGGGCTTTGACAGGCTTTTCTTCTGCATTTTCTCCATTAATGTTGCCATACAAACATCCTCCTTTTTTCGAAGCAACCTAGTCCGCATTGGTGACCGGTCAAGGGTTGGAAGGCTTAAAGAATTCGCTTAACAATTACCGGGCTTTTAATCGTTCGCTCACCAAAGCGGCCATTTGCCTTGAATTCACTTTTGGCGAATTGCAAAGTTTGTTCTTCATGAAGCAAGTCTTCATTTTTACCGCACTCCTGTTTTCGGTGGCTGGCTCAATGGCCCAGTCGTCCCTGCGAAACCTGGAGCGCATCACCATCAACGGCAGTTCTTATGTGCGGCTTCGGGAATGGGCCGCAGCGACAAGTTTTGACGTGCGCTGGTTGAAAAAGGACGAGGAACTTCAGGTCACCAATCGCTTTTGGAAACTTAATTTCACCGTCAATTCGATGAAAACCCGTATCAATGGCATTGACGTGCGGTTCTCCTTGCCCGTGATATCGAGAAACGGGACCGTTTTGCTCCCGCTGGTTGATGTCCACAACTCACTGCATCCCCTGCTCTTTCCACCCAAAAATCCGGCTTCGCAAAAAATAAAAACGATCTGCCTCGATCCGGGCCATGGCGGTCGGGACACCGGAAAAATCGACAAGCGTCATCTGGAAAAAAAATACACGTTGTTGGTTGCCGAGGAGATAGCCCAACAACTCAGGCGACACGGGTTCCGTGTGATTCTGACGCGAACCAAAGACGACTTCGTTCCCTTGGCCGACCGGCCCGCCATGGCCAATCGGAACCGAGCGGATTTGTTCATCAGCCTGCATTTCAACGCAGCGGAAAACGCAGAAGTGCGTGGCGCGGAAACCTATTGCCTGACCCCGGCAGGCGTGGAATCGAGCAATTCAGGCGGCGGACGCTCCTCTGCCGGAGGTTTGGAGGGTAATGCCCAAAACGAGCACAACATGCTTCTGGCCTACCAAATTCAAAAAAACCTGGTGCTTTTGCTCAGGCAGCAGGACCGGGGAGTCAAGCGGGCACGATATGAGGTGCTGAGATCGGCAAAAATGCCAGCTGTTTTGGTGGAAGCTGCATTCATGTCCAACACCTCCGAGGCTCAAAAGATTTACGACCCGGCGTTCCGCAAACGCATGGCCACGGCCGTCGTCGAAGGCATCCTGAACTATAAGAAAATTGTGGAGTGAGAATCTTGGGCGGCGAAAACGGTCACTTGCCCTGCCCCTTGGAACCTTTCTTGCCCGCAGTCAAAATTGTCCCCGTCAACAGACCCACGGCAAAAAAACTGAAATACATGATCGCGGCCTTGTGCTCGACATTTCGAGGCATCTTTGGCAATAGCGGCGGCAACGTGAGCTTGACGTCATGCCGGTTGTACATGCCGAGCAACACCAGCAGCATGAGGATAACGATCATGAAAAATGTTTTGAAGATGAGCTTGGCATTCATACAAACAACCGGTGCGAACATAGGAGAAGCGCGGGATGGCGTCAATTCACGGAAAGCCGCCGTGAGAAATTGTTTCAATTCACCATGAGTATTTGGTTTTAATCAAGTGGCCCGCCCGCGATGGACGGACAAAACACCCTTTTCAACGCATTGGAATGAGCATTGCAACCAGGACAGGCGACACAGGAACCACCGGCTTGATGTTCAACCGGCGGGTTTCCAAGTGTCACCCCCGCGTGGAGGCCTACGGGTCAGTGGACGAACTGACCTCGGCACTGGGAGTGGCCCGCGCCTCGTCGGAAAACGATTTTGTTTGCTCACACCTGCTGACCATCCAGAAAGACCTCGTCATATTGATGGGTGAATTGGCCACCCTTCCCGAAGACCTGGAGCGCTACAAACAAAAAGGCTTTACTTTGGTGACGGCGGATATGACAGCCAAACTCGACGTAATGGTATCCGAGCTTGAATCCAGGCAGATATCCTTCAAGGGGTGGGCCACTCCCGGAGCCACTCCAAGCGCAGCAGCACTTGACGTAGCCCGAACGGCCTGCCGAAGGGCCGAAAGAAGGGTGTGCGCCCTCCAGGAATCATCCCAATTGTGCAACGCCGAAATCCTGGTCTATTTGAACAGGCTGTCAGATGTTCTCTGGCTGTTTGCCCGATGGGAAGAAACCCAAATTCTTTCAGATGGACCGAAAACTCAGGCTCACGAGTAAATCACCGGCTTTTCGTTTATCTCCAGCCAATACTGCTGAAGGGACTTGGACACCTCCACCAAGTGATCGATTTTAGTGGGCTTCACCACATAGGAATTGGCGCCGAGATCAAAAGCCTTGTTGACGTCCGAATGCTCCCGTGAAGCGGTCAGGACGATGATGGGCAGGCGCCGTAACTTCGGTCGAGCTCGGACCCATTCAATGACTTCAAATCCGTTGGTCCGGGGCATTTTCAAATCACAAAGTAATAGCGATGGAAAAGGATGCAGGTGGCGGTCTGAATACTTGCCCTCTCCTGCCAAATAATGAATAGCCTCCTCGCCGTTGCTTACCCTCTGAAGCGGATAATGCAATCCGGCCTTTTTCATGGCGCGCTGCATGATGAGCGCATCCGACTCCTCATCCTCTGCCAAAAGTATTAAACCTTTTTTAACCATACAAAACGCCGTCAACCAAAAATTCAAAGCACTACAATCAACACAGCCAGGAATCAGCCTGCCTTTTACTAAATCACCCAATGAACCACAACAGATTTCCAGCTTGTAATCAAAATTTAACATTTGGCCAATGGCGGTTCTAGGGAGACTCGTCCAGCAATTGAAGAATCTTGTGCTGTAACAATCTGTGTTCTGCATCGCCTTCGACATACTGACCGCCGGGATGAATGAAGCGGACCATCCCCTTGCGATCTATCAGGAAGCTGACGCTGGTCCAGTTGTTCCCGCCTCGGTCCAGCCACCAGGCCCGCAATGTCCGCCATTGCTCATCCACGGCCACCGGAAAATCAAACCCCAGATGCAGGGCATGGTCCTTTACCTCCTCATGACGCCAGGGCGCCGACGATTTGTGATGATAGAAGCCAATTACCACCAATCCCTGAGAAGAGTATTTTTCATGGAATTCATTCAGCGCGGGCGCTGACGCCCGGCAAAACGGGCAATGAGGCGCGGTCCACCATCGAACCAGAACCACTTTTCCGCGAAGCGACTGCAATGTCAGTGGCGGCGAATTGATCCAGTTTGAAACAGTCCATTCCGGCGCATGCGATCCTTCGAGGGTCTGTCCCGAGAACACCCCCCCAAAACTCCCCAAATACACCAGAAGCAGCGCGGCAATGACCTTCATGATTTTATTTTACCACCACCGCAGTAATTTCCATCCGGGAGAAGTTGATGACAAATGGCTTCTCGAGGTTGCCCCGCAGTCAAGGAGGCCGCTTCCCCTTTTGACTTTCAACTGCCCAACTGCTTCATTTCACCGCATGTCAGGATTGATCGCCATCGTCGGACGCCCCAATGTCGGCAAATCAGCGTTGTTTAACCGGATCGTTGGACGCCGCATTGCCATAGTCCATGATGAACCCGGCGTCACCCGCGACCGCATCAGCGCCGAGGCGGAATGGAAAGGAAGAAAATTCACTTTGGTGGACACTGGCGGCATCGGCCTGCTGCGGGGAGAAAAGGCCGAGGACGTCATTGTGAAAGCGGCTTTCGACCAAGTGACTCTCGCAATCGAGGCCGCAAGCGTCATAATTTTAGTTGTTAACGTGCAGGAGGGCATCGTGCCCTTGGACTTGGAAGTCGCAGACCGCCTACGCGTTTGCGGCAAGCCGGTTTTGGTGGCTGTCAACAAAGTGGATTCCTCCAAGGCTGAAGACGGCGCCGTGGAGTTTTCCGAACTGGGATTCGAAAAAGTATTTCCGGTTACCGCCATTCATGGCCACGGAATTCACGCGTTGATGGAGGAAGCCCTCCAATTGCTTCCAGATCCTGCTGAAAGTGCACCGGCATCAGATGCCTCGGCCACTCATTTGCCCGCCACGCTGAAGTTGGCCATCGTCGGGCGCCCCAACGTCGGCAAGTCATCCATCATCAATGCTCTGACCCGGTCCGATCGCGTCATCGTAAGCCCTATTCCTGGCACCACTCGGGACTCGGTGGATGTGCCCTTTGAAGTGGAGACCGACGGAACTCGGGAACACTTTATTTTGATCGATACCGCAGGCGTCCGCAAAGCCCGTCGAATTGACGATTCGGTCGAATTTTTTAGTGTCAAGCGCACCGAAGAATCCATCGCCCGCGCCGACATCGTGGTGTTCGTGCTCGACGCGCAATCAGGCATCACCGTGCAGGACAAAAAGATTTGCGACACCATTGTGGACCTCGGCAAAGCGTGTGTGCTTGTGGTGAACAAATGGGATTTGGTGGAGCCCGGCCTGCGAGAGGCCCGGAAGGAAAAACCCGTCCAGAAGAAAAACAAGCGTGATGTTCCCGAAACCAAGGACTCGTTGGCCGAGTTTGGAAAATGGGTTCAGGAAAAGCTTTTCTTCCTGGACTACGCGCCGGTGATTTTTACTTCGGCCATGTCGGGATTTCATTTGGACCGGCTTTTGGAAAGCGTCCGCTACGTGGCCTCCCAGCTTCAGCAAAAGATCCCCACTTCGCTCCTGAACCGCACCCTACAGGACGCCATCGAGAGGCGACAACCCATCAGCGCCCAGGGACACCGGCTCAAATTTTTCTACGCCACTCAAGTGAGACAAACTCCGCCCACCTTCCTGCTGTTTGTCAACCGGGATGAGCTCTTTTCGGACGATTATTCAAAGTATCTGGCGCGTGAACTGCGCCGGGCGTTTGGCTACGAAGGTTGCCCGATTGTGCTAAGGCCCAAGCCGCGCCCGAAAACCATCGAGCCTGCGCGAACGGAAGGTCGGCGACGACATAAGCCGGTCTCAAAAGCTCGGCCTCCATTCAAGAAAAAGTCCCGCCAGAGACGCTGATCCAATAGCCAACCGGATGCTTTAACTTTTCAACCCCAGTCCCAGCACTTCTTTGCAATAACGGAAACTGCGCTCGATCTCGCCTTTTTGATATGCCTGCTCGGCCTCGTGGTTGGGCGATTTCCGCGGCGCAAGCGGGCGCCCCGTCTTGGCCAGCACGAGAAAACGGGCGAAATCTTTGGAGCGAGCCTTGGGCCAGGGTTTCCAAAACTCTTCCTTCAAAAACGGGATCTCGCGATTGAATCCCGAAATGGTTTCAATGTGAACGGGAACGCCCGGGCATAATTCGGCAAACCGCTGAAAATACGCCTTCAAGTCAACGCACCCTTCGCCCATGGCCGTCCATTGCACTGTCGCTCCGTTCTCCGATTCCCAAACCATCGAATCGCGCAAACTGGTCGTGGCCACGTAAGGCCCGAGAATTTCCAGGCTTTCCAGGGGATGCTCCATGGTCCAGACGGCGTTGCCGGAATCCATATTGGCGCCGACGTAATCCTTTCCTGCCTCCTCGATCAATTCGACCAGTTCCCACGACTGCATGTCCCCGGCATGGTTTTCCATTGCGATTTTCACGCCGGCATCCACCGCCTGGCTGCGGCATGCCTTGCATACTTTCACCGTGTCGGCAATGCGCGCCTCAATGCCGCCTTCACTTTTGCGATCTTCGCCATTGCCCAGAATGACCCTGATGACCGGCGAACCAACTGCCTTGGCAGCACGAATCCCCAACCGCAAATGCTCCTCGGCTGTGCCCCACTTGTCCTTAAAGGTTTTGGACGTGGGACAGATGCTCCATGTGCCTAAGTGAATTTTCAACCCCTTGTCCGATGCCCGGGCCCGCAACTCCCTCAATGGAGATTCCTCCAAAGATTCCAGCGTGTCGAGATCGCTGATAAACAGCGAATCGAGGTTCAGCGAGGCTGCGTAATCCACCAGTTGAGAACCGTTCCATTTCATGGCGCGCACGGCGAAGTTGTCCAGGCCAAGCGGAATGCCGAGTCGCCCGGTGGTCTGGGCTCGTGACACGGATTCCATGCCCATCCCGACAGTGACGGAAGCGGCGGCGAGCGTCTTCAAAAACTGACGACGGGGAAACAAGTTGGATTCCATGAACGTGGTTTAGTTTTGGCCGAAGAGAAAGGCAAGTCTGATTACGCTTTGACATTTAGGCACCGCGCGGGTTTGTTCGTTTCTTGAAGCGCGCAAACCCACTTCACAAGCCAGCTGCGCTTCTGGTGAAATATGAACATCGAACCCTTGGATTTGAAGGAAGTGAAAGTCTTTCCGCTTGCGGAACGCGACAGTGAAGCCCGCCTGGAGGACATCCTCGTTGAGCCGGACAGCATTCCAGCCCCTTGCAGTCCTGAAAATCTCGAACGCATCCGCGCCTGCGCCAGGCAAATCGCCGGAGCCCGCAGCGCAAAGTCCACCGTGATGGCCATCTACGGCGCGCACCTCATTAAAAACGGAGGGGCGAACATTCTCATCCGCCTGCTGGAACAACGCTGGATTACCCACCTGGCCACCAACGGCGCGGGAATCATCCATGACTGGGAATTCGCCTTCATCGGCCGATCCACCGAAAGCGTGCGCAAAAACGTTGCCGCTGGCACTTTTGGCACATGGGACGAAACCGGCCGAAATATTCATCTTTCCGTGCTGGTGGGCGGGACTGAAAACGCAGGCTTAGGAGAAAGCCTTGGGCGCTTCGTTATCGAGGATGGGATCACGCTGCCCGACACGGATTCACTGGAGCATCTCCTGCGCAGCGAGCCGTCCCATCCATTGACGCCGGCTCGTGCCGAGTTGCTGCAAGCCATGCTTCAGCATCATTTGGGCTCCGGCCGTCATGAAATACGCCATCCCTGGAAAGATTCCTGCGTGTTGGCCCAAGCATTCAAACATAATGTGCCCTTCACCGTGCATCCGGGCATTGGCTACGACATCATTGCCACGCATCCGATGTTCAATGGCGCTGCGCTGGGACGCGCCGCCACCGTGGACTTTCAATTATTTTGCGGCTCACTGGAGCGCTTGGACGCCGGTGTCGCGTTGTCGATCGGCTCCGCGATCATGGGGCCTCAGGTTTTTGAAAAGAGTCTAAGCTGCGTCAACAACCTGCGCATTCAACAGGGCCGGAAAATCGTTCAAAGCCACGCCATTTACGTGGTTGACCTTCAGGACGGCGGAAACTGGGACTGGACTCATGGCGAGCCCCCCAAGGACAACCCCGCTTATTACCTGCGTTTCTGCAAAAGCTATGCGCGGATGGGAGGCGCCATGCATTACTTGCAGTGTGACAATGTCCAGTTCTTGCATCACCTGCTGATCGAATTGTCGCGCCTGTAATAACGATCAACTGAAACGGTCTATTTATTCATCAGTTGTCCGAACACGGTAAAAGCGGGCATGCAACGCGGCGGCCTCATCGTGAATGAGCGAGAACCCAGCCACATCGTTGGTGAAAAGTTTGAGCGGATGCCAGGTTTGCAAATCCGTGGAGAACTCGACCAAATAGGGGCGCAGTGGCTCTCCCTCAACAGCCAATTCAACGCCTTCGGGAGCGACTCTTAACTGGCTTAATCGAAGCACCGGCAACATTGCGGCTGCGGATTCATTTCCCCCTTCGCGGTTTGAATCCGGCCATTTGGAATAAGCTGCCAACGCGGGCGAAGGGGCGGATGGCGTGTGACTGACGTGAAAGGAAAACGTCGCGTCATTTAACGCGCGGAATCCCAGATAATACGTGGCGCCGCCAAGGGTCGGCGGACTGCCAATCGGATGGATCCCTGGAACATTAAAGCTTGGAAATGGCCCGGTTCCCTTTGCGTCGGTTCCCCAGTGCTTGATGTCATTGGTTCCAGAGCCATTGCCCGGCGGAATCGCGTCGCGAATGTAAAGATGGATGTCACCAGACACCTGTGCAAACTGCACTGTCCACGAAGGTTCGTCCGCCGGCATGATAACTCGGTAATAACGCCAGTCACCGCCAGCCATGCCGTTAGTCAAGGTTCCGCTGTTGATGGAAATATTTTGAACCAAACCTGTCGAACCCCGCAGCCGATAACGCGCATTGGCGTTGCCCGCCGCACGAACCATCAGGAGCCATTCTCCAGACTCCAGTTCCGTTTGCTTTTTGCCATCCATCGGAACCCAGTTGGCATATTGGGTTCCCTTGGCCAACAGTGACCGCACGTACAGATTTCCCGTTCCTCCGCTGGCGCTGTGGTGAATGGTTGGCGCGAAATTAGTGCGAATGTAAAGGTCAGGATTGCCGCTGATCGCGTCCAGTTGAACACGGAACAAGCCACCATTTCCCGGAGGCACAGTCACGCTGTAATAATGCTGAAAGCCCTGGTCCAGAAACACGCTGGCGTCACCCGACAAAGGTGCACCATTGGTGCCGATGCCCGTGTCGGCAAACAAGGGCGCCAACACGCCCGGCGTGACAACGGGCTGACCGGGAGCCGGCATCTGCCAAGAAGGACGCTCCAACTCAATCGGGCTGCTGGTCAACGAGAACGTCGTCGCATTCTGCCCGCGCACTTCAACAAACCATGTGCCATTGGTCAAGTAATGCGGAACAATATAGGCGGCAGGCGACGCGAAGGGCGTGCCGTAATTCGGATCCTCCGGCAGCAGATCCTTGCGAACGCGCACCGACGCCAACCCCGAAGTTTGCTTCAACTCCAGTTTCCATCCCAGAATGCCAGTGGTAATCTCCAGAATTTCCACCCGGAAAAACACGCGCTGGTTGGTTTCCAGAATTCCCGAAACCACGTTGGTCAGCCCATTAGTGTTCCACTGAGAGCCAAAGTTCAGCTCAGGAACGGGAATCTCCCGGATTCGAAGCCGATAACTGGCGTCTGATATAATGTTATTTTGGGATCTGGCCTTGACGATGAGGCTGTAGGTGCCGGGCACCGGATTGGGCAGTGTCAACAAAGTGGGATTGACATCTGACGTCGTCTGTCCGCCCTCGGTGCCGTAGTTATCCGTGCTGAGGCCATTTCCCGAAGCACTTGGATTTGGCAGCAGCGTATTGGTGCTCAGGACCATCACGGGGTTGCCGACTCGGTTTTCGAGTTTGATCTCAAAAGACTTCAACCCCTGAGGCACCACGAATTGATAAGCCTTCGCTTCGCCTCCTTCCAGCGTGTCATTTTTTTCTATATCCACGCTGGAAACCGCGCCCAAATCGACAATAGGCAATGCGCCAAGGCTGCTGACGACAAACCCGCTGGAACCATTGCCAATGCGATTGTTGGCGGTCGGATTGGCTCCCTCGCTGGCCACGGCAAAAAAATAAGTGCCTCCCGTCAACATATTGCTTCCCGACGGCGGCAACAGCAGGAATTGTTCGTTGCCGGCCTTCTGCATACTCTTGCCCACAGCAACGGATCGATTAGGATCGAAATAGTCCACGTTTGGGATAAAGTCCTTCAAGCCAATCATCATGCTCTCGCCTGACAATCCGGTGAGCTTCAGTTTCCAGGAAGGAGTTTCGGGAGGCACGACAACACGGAAGTAAGCGGCCTCACGAGGAGGCAAAGACAAATTGGTCGCGGACCCATTTTCAAAAGGCACCTCCACCACAGGGATTGTGAAGCCATCGCCAATGCCCCGGCTGATGATCGAATAGCTCATCGGCGCGGAACCGCTACCCGAAGCCACGCCAACATAATAATAACCCGGTTCCAGTGGCCGCCCCATGACCATCACAAGGATACGTCCGTTCTGTTCCGCAGTACCGTCGGCAGAAAACTGCCGACGCGTCCAATCGCCTGCCGCTGCCCACTGGTTGGTGGATGGCCACGCATTGTGATTGCCCGGGCTCCCCCAGGAAGGCGACGTCAGCGAACCCGGCAGCATGTCGCGCCTGACCACCATTTTGGGCAAACCAGATAGCACGTTGGTCAGCCGCAGGTCCCATCCCAGTGCATTGGTCGGAACCACGACTTGAAAATATTGCCAAGAACCAACCGACTGGTTTGTCACAGTCAAGTTCCCGCCGTCAAATGCCAACGGCGTCGTGCCCACCGCGCTGATCCGCAAGGTAAATGACGCGTTGGTATGCACGGAATTGGTTTGGCGTGCCTTGACAATTAAATGAAAAATTCCCGGCGTTGGATTGGCCACGGTTACTACCCCGGCAGCACCGACCGTGCCCTTGGTTTCGCCCCCCTCGTTGCCGTAGGAGTCCGAACTCACTCCGCTGATGGACATCCCCGGATCGGGCATCAACGGTCCAGGTCGAAGGACCATCACAGGGTTGCCAATCCGGTTTTCCAAACGCGCTTCAACGCTCGCGGTTCCTTCTGGAACGACAAACTGGTAGCCAACGCATTCTCCTCCGGAAATTGAGTTGGAATGTGCCAGCGGCGATTCCACCACGCCCAAATCAATCATGGGCAAAGGTCCAACACTCGTAAGGGTAAATGTGGTGCTGTTGGTGCCGATTCTTGAACTGTTGGTTGCGCTTCTGCCTTCGCCGACAACAGCAATGTAATAATCACCCGGAATCAGGTTTTGCTGTCCAGGGGGAGGCAGCAAAAGAAAATGCTCTTCGCCCGGTTTTTGAAGCCTCCGCGAGGGATTGCTGTGGTTGGTGGCGCTTCCCGTGTTTGAGGGCAGAACATTGGGGATGGTGTCCTTCAAGACCATCAGGGTGGCCTCGCCGTTCGGCACCGTTTCCAGTTTGATTTTCCAACTGGGCATTTCCGCCGGCACATTGACCCGGTAGTAGGCGGCTTGTCTTGCGGGAAGCGCGAGTTTGTTGGTTCCCCCCATAAAGGCCAAATCGCGGACAGGGATGTTCATCCCAGAACCGATGCCCCGACTGTGAATCGTGTAGCCCCCGCCACCGCTCGAAAACACGCCCGCATAATAGGTGCCCGGCTGAAGGGGACGGCCCATGCCGCAGGCCAAAATTCGTCCGTCCTCGCTGATTTTCCCGTCCGGCGAGTAGGTGCGACTGGTCCAATCCTTTGTTGCCAGCCATCTTCCCCACCAGATCGGGTCCACCGCCGGCTTGAATCCGGGGGATGTAGCCAATTCAGCGGGAATGCCATAAGGCGCAACCACCAGTTTATGGCTGCCGCCAAGAATGTTCTTCAAGCGAATGTCCCAACCAACAGCACTGGCCGGCACATCAATCTGATACCATTTCCAGCCGACGTGATTCGTCACGGTCATGCTGCCTCCGTTGAACGCGAGGGGCAATGGATGTATTTTCCGGAGTCGCAATCGAAAACTCGCTTCGCTGTATTGCCCCCCCAGACTGCGCGCTTTGACCATGAGAGTGTCTTTCCCAAAGATGCCTTCCAAAATAAACCGGCTGTTGCTCACCCCAATGGTGTCAGGATCTCTTTGTCCGCCCAAATTCCCATAAGGATCCGCCGAAATCCCCCCCTTCCCCGCTCCAGGATCGGGAAGAAAATACGTTCCGCCATGAATGACCATAACCGGGTTGCCAACCCGGTTTTCCATTACCAACTCGGCTCCCGGCCAGAAAGTATTCGCGTCAAACCGGTACATTTTGGTTTCCCCACCTTCAAGAGTTTGAAGCGATGTGGACAATTCTTCCTTGCCGTCGAGAGCTCCCATGTCAACCAGTTCGATCGGACCAACGCTCTGGATCGAATAACTGGAGGCTCCCGATCCAATGCTGTTGCCGGAAGAATTGGCTCCCTCGCCCACGACGGCCAAAAAATGAGGGCCAGCGCGAAGAAATCCCTGGTCCTTGTCCGGCAAGAGAACAAAGTGCTCATTGCCCAGTTTCTGCACGCGTTTTTCCGACAGGACATTGGGCACTTTATTTGTTGAGGCCACGAGCATGGCTTCACCGCTGGAAACAGTAAGCTTCACTTTCCAGGTTTTGGAGTTGGCAGGAATATTTATACGGAAATAAGCCGCCTCTCTCGGCGCAAGACTCCCACCCAACACACCTCCGGCATAGGTCAGGTCTCTTAATGGAATGCTCTTGCCCACCCCTATGAACCGGCTTTTGATCGTGAAGCTGGTGTTGTCACCGCCAGCGTTATATACGCCGATATAATACGTCGCCGGCTCCAAAGGTCTTCCCATGCCCATAGCCATGACACGCCCAAGTTCATTGGCGCCGCTGCTTGCGTATTGTTTTTTCGTCCAATCCAAACCGGCCACCCACTGCGCTCCGCCGGGCCAATTGGTGCCGGTGGCGGGAGAGGCCAGAGTTGTTTGAATATTTGTCGTAACGACCTTGTCACCTGTCAACTGGGTTACGGGCAACGCCTCGCGACGAATCACCATTCTCGGAGAGCCACCCGAAACATTCACCAATCGAACGTCCCAACCCTGAATGCCCGCAGGCACATCCACCCGGAAAAATTGCCATTGAAAGGCGCCCATGTTGGTTCGCGAAGCGGAGCCGCCGTCGCCCGCCACCAACTCGGCGTGTGTCGGCCGCGTTGTCAGTGTGAAGGGGCCCAAAGGTTGGGCTGGGTTGTAGACACCGATATACCACACATCTGCCTGGTGATCCGGCCGGCGCAGAATATTCGACAAACTGAGAAAATCATAATTTTTCACCGTACCCTTGGTGGTTCCCGATCGATAATTCCAAATTCCGGGAGCCTGATTGCGCCGCAGGGCGATTTGAGTGCCAGGAGAAAATTTAGACAGAAAAACCTCCCATCCCAAAGACGTCAGTTGCGCGTCGATGTCCGTAACTCGAAAAAATCGCCATCCCACTCGGTTGGATTCCAAATTGACCACTTTGTCGCTGAACTTAATGTCCGTGATCGTCGGGCGACCGGTCTGTAGCCGGAACGAATGTTTGCCAACTCCGCGGATAGTGATGAAAAAAGTTCCGTCACTCAGCGTCGGCGGCACCAAGGCTATGCTGTCTGTCACCATGCCGGGGACTTCCGAATAGGCATCGTTGTAATTTTCATTTCCCACCACGTCTCGCCGCACATAAAGGTCCGGGTTTCCGGTCAACGGCACCACGTTAACCTGCCAGGCGACTTCATTGGGCGGCACCTGCACACGAAACGTCGTGTGTCCGCTGGCATCCGAGACCACGTTGGTGCCAGCCGTTGTAAAAAGAATGTCCTTCACCACCTGCTGGCGTGAAACTAAAGCAAACTTTTGCCCAGGCTTGCCCTGAAACCCGACAAAATAATCCTGCCCATCAGTCAAATATGGCGGCACAACAAGCATCGGCGCGGACTGGCTTTGCTCACTGCCCTTGGTGATGTTTAATGGAACGCCGGTCTTCTTCAAATAAATGGTGTTAGTTGCGTTGCCCAGCGCCACCTGCCAAGCCAGCGTCTCAGACGCCACAGTCGTCTTGAAAAATCGCCACCCTTCCGCGCCCATGGTGAGATTGGTCAAACTGACTCCCGGCGAGGACAACTCACCCAATTCCATCACGTAAGGAGCGCCACTGACCAAACGCCACTGCGCATTGGTCCCTGCCCGCACCAAAATGTACCATTCCTCCCCCGCCTTGAACTGGGTGCTGCCAAGCACAAAACCATCCGAACCGGCGGATTCCGATTTGTAGGTTGCGGACATTGGCGAGGGAATCGTGCCCCGGCTCATGTACAAATCCGCCTGGCCCGAAAGCACCGGTAAAGCCGTCCGCCACGCGCCCACCGAGGGGCATTCTGTGCGAATTTTGAAATAATAATCGCCGCCGGTAGCCACGGCATTGGTGTGCAGCAGCGTCCCCAAATGGGTTTCCCCCGGGTCAAACCCAAGGTCCAGCACTTTTAACACCTGGGAACGCAGGCTATAAACGGCATCGCTGGAGGAGGCATAAACGCCAACAAAATAATCCCCTTCTGTCAATTCAACGTCGGCCAAATGCACCACATTGGTGGCATCATTGAAGCCTCGCTTTAAAAACGATGAAATCGTTGGAAGGCGGTCCTTCTGCACATACAGGGCCGGCGCGGCACCCCCGATGCCGGACAAAGTCAGCTTCAGCGACACAGCGTTGGTTCCCACCTGTAGGCGGAAATAATTCCATTTGCCTCTGGACACGCTTCCCTGGCTGACAAACCCCAACGGCTTCGTCACCGGCAACGGCGTTGTGCGAACCACCACGGAATTGGTCTCCAGTTTCAGAGTGTAAGCGTGCTGGGCGGACTCCAGCGGCGTGCTCACTCGCACATTCCAGTTGGTGGGCACCGATTGCGGCAGTTCCAGACTGATGTAATTGGTGCCAACAAACCGCGACGCATAATCGAAATTGGTTTCCGAAGCCACTCCGCCGCGTTTCAAATAAAGCAGCGAGTAGGCGGACGTCTTGCCGGGCAGAGTCACTGTAAAATTGGTGACACCTTTTGGAATCGAAAACTGGAAGTTAATGGAGTCCCCCGGGGCGTTGGTTCCCTTGAAGATTTGCGCGTACGCCGGAACAGCCATCAATAGACAGGAGAAAAACCCTAAAACCATTGCCATCCGACGCTGAAATGCCTTGCTCATGGATGAATAAAGAGTGCTGCGACATGATGCGTGCGCGCAGTGTTCTCGGTAATGGAACCCTATAAATGAGCGGCCATT
Organism: uncultured Verrucomicrobiales bacterium; assembly: GCA_937983475.1. Lineage (GTDB taxonomy): Bacteria > Verrucomicrobiota > Verrucomicrobiia > Limisphaerales > JACDHS01 > CALJZV01. The sequence goes on along the minus strand of CALJZV010000330.1, from coordinate 568 downwards.
TTCTCAATTCTTAAATTAGGCAAGTTTCACGAACTGAAGCCGCATCGCTGCGGCAAAAAACTGCCACCGCAATTATTCAATGAAGGACTCGGAGGAAGGTTGCCCCCCCCCGCACTGATGTGCGGGATTGAGACTTGCAATTCAGGGGCAATGCCATTTTTTTAGGTAGTGTTGCCTATGATACCGCACATCCTGATGGTGGATGACGAAGCCCCGATTCGGGAACTTTACACGCTTTATTTCTCCACCAACGGGTTTGAAGTCTCCACGGCGGCGACAGCGATGGACGCCCTGGACCAGGTTTATCGGCAGAAGTTTGACGTGATCATTTTGGACCTTGGCCTTGGAGACAGCAACGGCATGGACCTCATCGGGCCAATAAAGTCGGCCCAACCCGACGTTCCCATTCTCATCTACACAGGGCGAACCGTTGACGAAACCATCCGCAAAGAAGCTTTCAATCGGGGAGCCTGTGGCTTCCTTATAAAGTCATATCCGCTTAATTACATCGTCATGGAAATCCGGCGCGCCATCAACTCCGCACAAAAGCCTGCCCAATGACTATTTA
>CALJZV010000329.1 GCA_937983475.1 uncultured Verrucomicrobiales bacterium | reverse complement strand
TAAAACCAGATTCCTTTGCGTCCTCATCAGTAGCTGACAAACATTCTAAATTAGAAATAAAAAAAATATTTTAACAGAGGTTCTTGGCTCGTCTTATTCATCTAAAGACGAGCTTTTGTTTAACTGCCCTTTTTGTAAACACCACAAAAAGAAACTTTCAGTCAATGTGGTTAAGGGTTTCTTTAAGTGCTGGGTTTGTGACACAAAAGCTCCACCCCCTCCCCTTCCCCCGCGCTCTGCCTCCATCCACGACCCCCACGCCCCCGCCCCCCTCGTGCCAGTCGCGGACGTGGGTGACGACGGAGTCGGTGTGCTCGCCGCTGGGCAGGATGGTCTCGGTGTCGGTGGTCCAGAACAGCTCGCCGCCGCCGCTGGCTTTGCTTTGCAGGCGGAACTCGAGCAGGTAGGGGCCGGGGGTGTTGAGTTCGGGCAGGTTGTCAAAGGCGAGTCCGGGGTCGTCGCCGGTGCATTGCAGAATGAGCTGCGTGCCCGCAACGGTCAGTTGGGTGTTCTTGCGGGCGCGGGGCAGTGCCGCGCCCGTCTTCGCCTTGCCTTTGCCGCGCTGCGGCTTGGCCGCGCCGCCGGTGAGCGGCGCGTCGTAGTCGGTCCATTCGCGATTGAGCTGCGCTGTGGCCTCGCTGGCAACAGGAGCGAGTTCCTTGCCCTTGGTCAGAAGCACGTTCTCGCTCATGTAATGCCACTGTTTGACCATGCGCTGCACAATGTCGGGATGCTGCGCCGCCACGTTGTTCATCTCGGTGCGATCCGTGGGCATGTGATACAGCTCCCAGGGCTGGCTTTGAAAGCTCACGATCTTCCATTCGCCGTCACGCAGGCCGCGATCGCTTGCGAAAAGCAAATGAATCGGCGGACGCGCCTTCATTTCTTCGCCCGCAATCAGCGGCTGCAGTGAAACGCCGGCGAGCGGAGTCAGTTCGCGGCCGGGATACGTTTCCGGCACATCGGCGCCCGCGATTCCGGCAAAGGTGGGCAGCACATCGACGAGATGCGCGGGCGAGTCGATGACGCTGCCGGGCTTCTGCTTCAACCCGGCGGGCCAGTGAAGAATCGCGGGCGTGGCGATGCCGCCCTCGAACTGGTTCTGCTTGTAGTAGCGGAACGGGCTGTTGCGCGCCCAGGCCCAGCCGGTGCTGTCGCTCCAGCTTGTTTTGCCGTCGTAAGGCAGGGTATCGGGCTGAGGCTGGCCGCGGTCGAACGGACAGGCGCCGTTGTCGGAGACAAACAGGATGACGGTGTTCTCAATCTCGCCGGATTTTTCCAGGTCGCCGATCCCGGGGCCCATCTCCTGGTCCAAGCGGTCTGTCCTGCCCGCATGCGCGGCCGTGCGTGTAGCTTCCCAGGCGCGATGCGCGTCATCGAGTTGATCCCAGGCGCGGACATGCCCGGGACGCGGCGGGACTTCGAGACTTGTCGGCAGCAGGCCAATTTTCTTCTGCTTCGCGACACGCGCGGCGCGAATCGCATCCCAGCCAGCATCGTAGCGGCCGAGATACTTTTTATAATCGGCTTCCAGCGGCTGCAGCGGCGCATGCGGGGCGTTGAAGGCGATGTAAAGGAACCATGGCTTCTTCTCCGCACGCGCTTCTCCGAGGAAGTCGATGGCGTGATCGACATTGGCGATGGTGGTGTAAAAACCGCTCTCCGGGACGGTGTAGGGCTGGCCATTGAAGCGGAAGGTCTTGTCGCCGTGGTAGTAATTGCAGGCGCCGGAGAGGTGGCCGAAGTAGCGCTGGAAACCAAAGTCGGTCGGCTCCTTGTCCAAGTGCCATTTGCCCGTCATGGCGGTGAAGTAGCCGGCAGGCGCAAGCACTTCGGGGAGGATCACCGCGCGCTTCAGGCTCTCGTCGCCCGCCTGCCGGCACCAGCGGCCGCTCAGCAGGCTGACGCGCGAGGAATGGCACTTGGCGGTATTGTAGAACTGCGTGAAGCGCACGCCATTGGCCGCGAGTTTGTCCATGTTCGGCGTGTCGATCTCGCCGCCATAGCAGCCGAGATCCGAGAAGCCCATGTCATCGACCATCACCAGGAGGAAGTTCGGCTGCGCCGAAAAGGACGAATGGGAAATGACGAACGACGAAAGGATGAGGAGGAAGGGTCGCATGGCTGGTATCAGCTGGCCTACGGAAGGCGCGGAATGAACGAAAGTATAAAGGCTATGAATGAGGGCTATTGAATAACATCTTTCCGTGTCTATCGCGTCTTCCGCAGGCAAGTCGAGTCATTGGTTGAGGAAGCGCTCGATTTGCACTTTGGGATGGTGTCCAAAATTGATGAGCAATCCGAGTTTCATGCCTGTGGCGTGCAGGTAATTGATGACTTGGGCTCGATGCTCATCTGTGAGGTCGGACACCGCTTTCAATTCGACGATGATCTTGCCATAGC
>CALJZV010000328.1 GCA_937983475.1 uncultured Verrucomicrobiales bacterium | reverse complement strand
ATTCGGTGCAGGTTTCCAATCCCGCTGGAGGCGTAATGAGTTCCAATGCGACGCTAACGGTTCGCACCCCGCCGGTCATCGTCACCCACCCAACGGACAAAACCGTTAATCCCGGAGCAAATGTGACATTCAGCGTCGTCGTCACCGGGACCGGTCCCTTTACCTACCAGTGGCAGAAAAACGGGGTGAACACCCCCGGCACCCTGAGCAGCTATACCATAAACAATGCGCAAGTTTCTCATTCGGGGACTTATACGGTCATTGTCAGCAACAGCGTCGGCTCCGAAACCAGCGACCCGGCTACGCTCACGGTGAATCAACCGCCAGCCATCGCTGTCCAGCCCCAAAACCAAACCGTCTCCTCCGGAAATACCGCAGTTTTCTCAGTGACAGCGACAGGTTCGGAGCCTCTCACCTATCAATGGCATATTAATGGCAGCAACATTCCGGGCGCCACAGGCAGCAGTCATTCCATTAGTAATGTGACGTCCGCCAATGCCGGGAGCTACTCGGTGACCGTGGCTAACATGGCTGGATTGGCTGCCAGCGATACAGCATCGCTGACTGTTCATCCCCGCCCCGAACAGTTTAATTCCCCGGAAATGCAGTTTGGACAAAGCCTGCGACTGACCTTCCAGGGCGAGGCAGGCATGACCAACATCATCGAAGTCTCCAGCAATCTGGTGAACTGGTTGGTGCTGACCAACATCGTCAATACCGCGGGCACGGTGGAGTTCAACGATGCCACGACCAACAGTGCCTTGCGATTCTATCGGACCCGCCGGGTACCGTGAGGATGCGGAAAAGCACTTCACCTCCCCGTTCGAAGCCCCTACTGTCGCCGCTATCAAGACCATGAAAGTCAACCTCGCTTACGGCCAAGGCCATTTGCCCATCGAACTACCAGACAGTCAAACCACCGTTATCGAGCCCTCGCACCGCCCCGGGCTGGCTGACGAGAAATCCGCTGTCATTCAAGCCCTGACTCATCCTATCGGCACATCTCCCCTGCTCCAGCATATTCGCCCCGACAGCAATATTTGCATCGTCTTCACGGACATTACGCGGGCCACTCCCAACGAACGGCTCATTCCATGGCTGCTTGAGCATCTGGCAAATGTTCCGCAAGAGCGCATCACCCTCCTTAACTCCACCGGCACGCACCGTCCCAATACGCGGTCGGAACTGGAAAAAATGCTTACGCCCGAAGTTGTCGCCAACTACCGGGTGGTGAACCATGAATGTGAAAAAGCCGAGGACATGGTTCAACTGGGAACCACACGCGACGGCACGCCCGCGTTGATCAATCGCCACTTGGTGGAAGCCGATGTGCGCATCATCACCGGCTTCATTGAGCCTCATTTCTTCGCGGGCTTCAGCGGCGGGGTCAAGGGAATCATGCCCGGTTGCGCGGGTCTCAAGACCGTCATGAGCAACCATGGTGCAAAAAACATCGGGCATCCTGATTCGGTTTTTGGCATCACCGAAGGCAACCCGCTTTGGGAGGAACTGCGCGAAATCGCGCTGCGGGTGGGTTCCAGCTTTTTGTTGAACGTCACATTGAACGAAGAACGCAAAATCACCGGGGTGTTTGCGGGCGACATCATACAGGCGCACAAGGCAGGCTATGAATTTGTCCGGGTTTCCGCCATGCAGAAGGTCAAAGACCCCTTTGACATCGTCATCACCACCAATAGCGGCTATCCGCTGGACATGAATTTATACCAAGGGGTCAAGGGCATGAGCGCGGGCGCGCGCATACTGCAACCCAAGGGAACTTTAATTCTGGCGTGCGAGTGCCGCGAAGGCGTCCCGGCAAACAGCCATTTGGACAAATTGTTGCGAAGCGCCAAAAGTCCCGGGGAAATTCTTACCATGCTGGCGACGCCCGGCTTCGTGCATCCCGAACAGTGGCAGGCGCAAATTCAGGCATTGATCCAGCACCGGGCAGAAGTGCTGCTTTACAGTTCGCTGCCGGAGGAAACCGTTCGTGCTGCGTTCCTGACGCCATGCAATGATATCAGCCAAGAAGTCAAAAGGCGGCTTACCCAATTAGGTCCAGAAGCCCGCGTGGCCGTCCTGCCACAAGGCCCGCTCACAATTCCTTATTTGGCGTGACCGAACAGGCATTGAGCAACCGTAGCGTTTACTCTTTGTCTTTGGGGTCGAGTTTTTTGACCATCTCAGCCAGCCCGTCATAATTACCCGATGGCTTGGCCATGTAGGAATTGGCCCCCAACGCATAAGCCCGGTCCACGTCATCCGACAACCGCGACGAGGTGAGAACAATAACCGGCAGGTTTTTCAATACCCCGGTTTGATTCCGCAGCCATGCCAAAACCTCCAGCCCGGACCTGCGAGGCAGTTTGAGGTCTAACAATACCAATGAAGGCAGCGGATAACGCTCCCGGTCTGCGTATCCTCCTTGGCCGGTGAAATAAAGCACGGCTTGATCGCCATCACTGACAACTTGCAAGGAATGATCCAGATTCGCCCGCCGAAAAGCCCGCTGCAAGAGCAACACATCGTTACTGTCATCCTCCACCAATAAAATTGTGCGTTTATGGTTATTCACCGGGAAATTGCGTAAAATATTAGTCGTATTAAAAGTTTTACCAGTTTCGACAGGCAGTCAAATTTCCATCGGAACATTGACTATTCGGTTTTTCACGGGGAACAACCAAAGGATTGCGCACCGAAGTTTTAAAAAGTTGTAAAGTCAGGCTAGGTTGCAGGCAACCGCAAAGTTCAGAAATCCAAAAGGGTTTTCTTGTTCCGGGCTTTTTTCCAGTTAATCTCTGACTTTTCGTGTACATTAAGTGAAGAAGTTATGTGTGTGAGTCCGTTTTTGCCGTGGTGTTCGTCATTTCAGGTTTTCAGTTTTAAGGAGGAGGTAAGATGAGGCGCGCAAGTTTGATTCCTTACAGGGTCAGCCCGATAGTTCTGCTATTCTTCTTGGGACTGGCAGCAGAGCCTCCGTCAGTTCAGGCACAGCGGGTTTTGGGCATTGATGTGTCGGCCTGGCAGGGGGACATTTCCGACGCCAACTGGGCGACCCTCAAACGGGCGACCAACCAGCATGTGGGCGGCATTTACGGAGATGGACGTGACTTTGTGTTTATCCGATCCAGTCGGGGCGGCACCACCGGCTACTACAACCAAAGCGACCCGAACAACAACAACAACCAGAACACCCTTTCACAGCGCTACGACGACCCGTATTTTGTCCAAAACATCACCCGCGCTACTGCCGCAGGCCTGCTGGCGGGTTCATACCACTTCGCCCGGCCGGACATCATTGCAACCACGACAAATTCCGGCGGCATTCCCAACAACGGCACCGACGAGGCCAATCACATGATTGAAATGGCCGGGGCTTGGATGCGACCGGGCTACCTGTTGCCGGTATTCGACTTGGAAGCCGGCCAAAGCCAGCGCACGCGGGACCAACTTGGCACCTTTTCCATTGAATTTTCCGACCGAATCCACGCGGTCATGGGCATTCGCCCGATCATGTACATCAACGGCAGTTATTCCGATTATCTTCAATCGGCTGGCAATCGCGCCGCCGTGGTGAACGCATATCCCATCCTCTGGGTGGCGCGTTACGCCAACCAGAGCGACCCCAATTCCATCCCGGTCCAAACCGGACACCCCAAGGATACCTACGCGGGTTTTTACGGCCCTTGGGATGACAATGGGGCAACACATCCTTGGCACTATTGGCAATATGCCAGCACAGCGCGCCTGAATGGATACAAGAGCGGCACAGCCAACATTGATGTGAATGTCGCGCAGGGCGGCATGGAATTTTTAAAGGACCATCTGGTTCCGGCACTGTGGGTCACAGACCTCAGCGGACAATGGACGACACTGACAAGCTGGAACAGCGGGCAGACGCCCGTGCCTCCGGTGCAGGGACCTGGACAGGTCGCGCGTGTGGGCCCGTTGACCCTGCCTGCCACCCGGTTGCCGGCAAGCAATGACACCGTGATTCTCGACCGTCCCAACGCAAACATCACCGTCACGCTTGCCTCAGGAAGCCACAGTATCCGCAAACTTTACGTCAAGGAGTCCCTGAACATTTCCGGAGGTTCGCTGTCGATCCATTACATTCCCTCGTGGGATTCCACACCCATTTCTGCGCAGTTTTCCAGTCCGGTTTCACTCAGCGGCGGCGCTAGCCTCAATGTGCACACGCTCCAGGTGGATGCAGCCAACACATTCACCCTCTTGGGCGGCACGCTCACCTTTGACACCATTCAACTGATGCCTCACAGCACCGCACCGGCAAAAATTCTAATGAGCGGGGACGCGACGTTCAGTTCGCTGTCCAACAATGCAACTGCCCGAGTTGTCAAGGGCGCGGGGACAGGCAACTCCGGGCTGATTGACCTTGGCGGCGCAGTTCGCTCATTCAACATTTCCACCGGCACAGACCTGTTCATCAGCGTGCCACTGACCAACGGCGCCATCGCCAAAACTGGCAGTGGCACCCTGAGACTTGCCGCTGCAAACACCTACACATCGGGGACAACTCTGTCCTCCGGAACGCTCATTGTCGAAAACACCAGCGGTTCTGCCACCGGCACCGGCAGTGTCATTGTCAATGGCGGGGCGCTCTGCGGCACAGGGTCCATTTCAGGGCCGGTTTCCGTCAATGTCGGCGGCACCCTTGCTCCAGGGACCGTGTCAACCATTGGCCTGTTGACCCTGAACAGCATTCCGGTTCTCAACGGAACCAACACAATGAAGATCAACCGCAACGGCGGTTCCCCGTTGTCCGATAAAATCGCCCTGTCCACCGGCACTTTGACCTACGGCGGCCGGTTGGTGGTTTCCAATGTCGGTGCCGCATTGGCGGGCGGCGAAGTGTTTTCCCTGTTCTCCGCTCCAGCCTACAGCGGCGCCTTTTCCAGCACGAATTTGCCCAGCTTGAGCGGCGGACTGAACTGGTCCCTTCGCAACCTGACCAACAACGGCACCATCCGCGTCAACCGCAAGCCGGTCGCCTCCAATGTCACCACGACGAACACCCCAGCCACCGTTTTGAAAATCCCCATCGCCAGCCTGACGGCCAGCGCGACGGACGCTGACGGCGACTTGCTGTCGCTGGCGGGGATTGATGCCGTGACGACCAACGGGGTCACGCTGGGCTCTGACAGCACATTTATTTATTACTCGAACAACCTGAGCGTTGCCGACCAGTTCAATTTCTCGATCAGTGACGGACATGGCGGCACCGCCACCGCCGCAGTGCAGATTGTTCCCAGCGCGGTCGGGCGGTTTTCCAATGTGCCCAGTTTCACGGGCAACTCAGTGATGCTTCAACTCTCGGGCCGCCCGGGATGGACCTACTACGTGGAGCGCTCGACCAACCTGCCATTCTGGCAAACCATTTCAACCAACATCGCGCCCCCGAATGGAGCGTTTAATTTTACCGACGATTTTCAAGGAGCCAATCCGCGTCCACCCGCGGCTTTTTATCGCCTGCGCTCTGCGCCGTGATCGGAGAAGGCACGCTTTCTTGCAGGCCCCGAGGAAGTGCTTATGGCGTTTCACCAGTTTGAAAATGACCTTCGCCTTCCTGATGCGCCACGATCCATTCTTAAAGGCAGTTCGCTGAAGCGGCTTCTGGATCGTGTGGCTATAGAATGTTTGATTCATAACATTACCCGGGTTCACCCCTCATTTGACGGGAAGTCGTACTCCCGAGAGGCTTTGAGAGGCTTGGATGAACTGGGCATTTGAAGCTTTCGCCCAGAAACGAAGCCGGACTCGCAGAGCTCGTCCCTCCGCAAATTCACGATTCACGATTCACGATTCACGATTCACGATTCACGATTCACGATTCACGATTCAC
>CALJZV010000327.1 GCA_937983475.1 uncultured Verrucomicrobiales bacterium | reverse complement strand
TGCGCGACCAGGCGCTGGCGGTCAGCGGCCTGCTGAACGAAAAAATTGGCGGCCCGCCGGTCAAGCCCTATCAGCCGCCGGGTCTCTGGGAGGAAATGAGCTTTGGCAAAATCAAATACACGCAGGACACGGGCGAAAGCCTCTACCGGAGGAGCCTTTACATTTACTGGCGGCGCACCCTCGGGCCCACCATGTTTTTCGACACCTCCGCCCGGCAGGTTTGCACCGTCAAACTGCCCGTGACCAACACGCCGCTGATGTCGCTGGTCACGCTGAATGAAACCGGCCACATCGAGGCCGCCCGCGTTCTGGGCGAGCGCATGATGAGCGCCGCCACCAGTCCCGAGGAGCGCATCCGGTTGGCCTTCCGGCTGGCCACCGCCCGCCATCCATCGTCCGCTGAATTGAAGATACTTCAGCAGCGATATCATTGGCTCAAAGGCGAATTTGCCGCCGACAAGGCCGCCGCCGAAAAGCTGACGCGCATTGGGGAAGCGCCCATTCAGGACAATTTGGACGCGGTCGAGTTGGCTGCCTGCACCGGCATCGCCAACGTCATTTTGAACCTCGATGAAGTGTTGAACAAAGAGTAAGGCGAACAGGTATGAACCCGCATGATGAACAAAGGCTGTTGCAGACGCGCCGCCAGTTTTTCGGGCGCACGGCGGTCGGCATTGGCGCGGCCGCGCTTGGCTCGCTCCTGCAAAACGAGCTGTTCGCCAAGGCCGACGCGGCCCGGTCCGCCATGCCTCCGCTGCCCGGCTTGCCGCACTTTGCGCCCAAGGCCAAACGCGTCATTTATCTCCTGCAGGGCGGCGCGCCGTCGCACCTTGATTTATTTGACTACAAGCCGGGCCTGGAAAAATACCGCGGCGAAGAAATTCCCGAGTCGGTCACCATGGGCCAGCGGCTCACCACCATGACCGCAGGCCAGGAGAAAAAACCGGTTCTCCCATCCATCAGCACATTTCAACAGCACGGCCAGAACGGCACCTGGATCTCGGACTTTCTGCCGCACACCGCGTCGATCGTGGACGACATCTGCCTCATCCGGTCCATGCACACAGAGGCCATCAATCACGCTCCGGCGGTGACGTTTTTTTTGACCGGTGGCGAAATGCCGGGCCGCCCGAGCATGGGCGCCTGGGCCACCTACGGGCTGGGCACCGCCAACGAGAACCTGCCCGCGTTTGTCGTCATGACCTCGCGCGACCGCGAGGCCTCCTGCGGCCAATTGTTCTTCGAGCATTACTGGGGCAGCGCGTTCCTGCCCTCCAAATACCAGGGCGTCAAGCTGCGCGGCGAGGGCGACCCGGTGCTCTACATTTCCAATCCCGACGGCATGAGCGACAAGGTCCGGCGCGCGTTGCTCGATGACATCGCCGCGATCAATGAGCGCAAACACCGCGAGATGGGCGACCCGGAAATTCTCACGCGCATTGCCCAGTATGAAATGGCCTACCGGATGCAGGCGTCCGTGCCCGAGCTGAGCGACCTGTCCACCGAGCCGGAAAGCACCTTTGCCCTTTACGGTCCCGACTCCAAGCGGCCCGGTTCTTTTGCCCGGAACTGCATTCTCGCGCGTCGGCTTGCGGAAAAAGGCGTCCGCTTCATCCAGCTCATGCACGCGGGCTGGGACCAGCACAAAAATCTGCCCACGCAGTTGAAAATCCAGTGCGAGGACACCGACCAGCCGTCCGCCGCGCTGGTGAAGGATTTGAAGCAACGCGGCCTGCTGGACGATACGCTCATCATCTGGGGCGGCGAATTCGGGCGAACGCCGTTCTGTCAGGGCGACCCGACGGCCAAGGAACACGGGCGCGATCATCATCCGCGCTGTTTTTCCATCTGGATGGCCGGCGGCGGCGTCAAGCCGGGCATGGTGTATGGGGAAACCGACGAATACGCGTTCAACGTCGTGAAGGACCCGGTGCATGTGCATGACTTTCAGGCCACCGTGTTGCACCTGCTGGGCATCAACCACGAGCGGCTGACCTTCAAGTTCCAGGGACGCCACTTCCGCCTGACCGATGTCCACGGCCACGTGGTGAAGCCCATTCTCGCGTGAAGTGAATGACTACGGAAGATTTCGGGACCAGTTCCAGCGATTCCGACTTTTCATTTCGCCGAAAGAATTTGGGACTCATGGAATTCGTCCCACCGGCAGATGCCGCCCCGAATGGGGCTCCATATATTCTGGCGGAATTTGGCTACTACAACGATGTCGCTCCTGACGGAGCTGAACCATGGCAGCCACACGATGACCGGGCGTGTGACGAGCGGGTCTGGAACGAATCGCTTCCACAAAGGACAAGGGCAGGCTCGTCAAACGCGCCTTTTATTTATCGCCAAGCGCTGATTTAAAGGCCCAACGGGCCGACATAGCATAGCCCCGGGCAAGCGCAGCGCCGCCCGGGGTTCACTATCCCAAAAATAATTCCACGATACCGGCTTGAGCCGGTGCGAGCGACCGCGAGTTTCATTGGGTTTTGCGGACCGGACCTCTTGCGGACGGCCTGTGGGGATTTTCAGGGCACCGCCCGTTTTTCGAGGCAAATGGCCGAAAATCCGGCAAACCATTGAAAAAACGCGACTTGCAACCTGTCCTTCCGCGAAAACGACCCAATTTCGGTTTACAAAAAAAACTTTTCCACGTCGCGGACG
>CALJZV010000326.1 GCA_937983475.1 uncultured Verrucomicrobiales bacterium | reverse complement strand
ACGCTGGTCAATCTGCTGGCGGCGTTTTACGAGGCGACGGAGTGGCGGTTTTCCATGGATGGCCACGACATCCGTGGTGTTTCGCTGGAGTCGTTGCGGTCGCAGATCGCGGTCGTCAGCCAGGAGACCTTTCTGTTCAACGGGACAGTTCGGGAGAACCTGCTTTATGGAAAATTAAGCGCGACGGAGGACGAATTGTTCGCCGCGGCGCGCGCTGCCAACTGCCATGAATTCATCCTGCGGCTGCCGCAGGGCTACGACTCGCGTGTGGGCGAACGCGGCGTCAAGTTGAGCGTGGGCGAAAAACAACGCATCAGCATCGCGCGGGCGCTGCTGCGCAATGCGCCGATCCTGATTCTGGACGAGGCCACCGCCAGCGTGGACACGGCGACCGAAAAGCTGATCCAGGAGGCGCTGGAGCGCCTGATGGCCAATCGCACCAGCTTTGTGATTGCCCATCGCCTGAGCACCATTCGCAAGGCGGACCAGATCCTGGTGATGCGCCACGGGGAAATCGTTGAACGCGGCACGCATGAATCGTTGCTGGCGCAGAACGGGCTTTACGCCAAGCTGGCGCGCATTCAGGGAACAACCTTCATTGAGGAGAGTTTTGAGAAGCTGTCGGAAGCTTAGCGGGAGCATGGGCCTCAAAGGCGGTCCGCTCGGCGGTGGTTTTGGCGGTTGCAAGTTGCGCGACGCCAATCCATGCGCCATCGGAAATAGAAACCGACTTCGCCCAGCCCAGCCATTTGGGATCCTCCAAACTGATTTTCCACCATCGGAACTGTCCGGACTCCAACTTATGGCGAAATGAAACGCGCTTTTGGTCGGATGCGGCGGTGAGGTTCGCCTTGGTGAGCGCCGTGTGAAGCGTCATTTTTTCGGCGGGATTCCATTCGACGACGCTGTTGGACACCGTCCCGCAGACAAAGGCCCGTGCCACCTTGCGTTCGCATCCCTCCTGCCTGAGAAGGGAGATGACATTCAGGGCGGTGGTAGAGACTGGCTCCTCCGCGAGCACCACCGAGCCATCGTCAGCGAAATGCCACTTGGGCTTTTGCGACAGTTCCGCCAGGTCCAGTGGCGATTGGCCGGCGCGGTTAATGGCGTGGAGAATGTCGCCGCGTTCGATCAGGTGCTTAACCGTCGCCTGGGCGACGAATCTGGAGGCAAGGTGCAGGGAAGAATTGCCGTCGTTATCCAGCGCGTTGACATCCGCGCCCGCGTCCAGGAGTCGCTTGGCCGCGCCGATTTGATTGCGCGCGGAAGCCAGATGGAGCGGTGTCGCTCCAGCGTGATTCCGCGCATGGGGATTGGCCTTGTGGTGGATTAAAAGCAGGGCAATGCCGCCGCGATTTTCTTCAAGCGCCTTGTGCAGCGGCGAGGTGCCCTTTGAGCTGGGAATGCTCGGGTCGGCTCCGGCTTGAAGCAACTGTTCTACGATGCTCTGGTCATTGAGTTTGACGGCCAGCATGAGTGGCGTGTAGCCGCGATTGGTCCCGAACTTGGCGCTGGTTTGAAGGTCGAGCTGCGCTTTGTTTTTGAGAAGGAGTTCAAGCATGGGAAGTGATCTGGACTCGACGGCGAAATGGAGCGCGGTGCATCCATTGGTGTCCTGGGCATTGATGTTGGCCTTGTGTTCCAGGAGCAGCCCTGCGGCCGCGATCGCGTTCTTTTTCGCCGCCGAATGCAGGGAAGTGCCGCCGTTGAGGTCAGTGGCGTTGGCATCGGCGCCCAGGCGAAGCAGAAGTTTGATCGAGTCTGAGTGGTTGTTTTCGGCGGCGCGGTGGAGCGGGGTCTCGCCGGCATCGTTCTTTCCATGAACATTTGCGCCCGCCTTGGAAAGCGTGGCAATCACTTTGGGATGACCAAAGTTGGCTGCGGCATGAAGTGGGGTGCCGCCAATTTTGTTGGGTTTGTCCACTTCCGCGCCCCGTTCAATCAAAAGTTCCACCACCTCCATGTTTCCTTTGGCCGCAGCCAAATGAAGCGGTGTGGACCGGAAGGATGAGGCCGGATTGAGGTCCACGCTGCGGTCGATCAGAAATTTGACAATGCCGAGATAGTTGCTCGCGGCAGCCACATGCAGCGGGGTCAACCCCTGGCCGTTGCGTCCGTGAATCCAGTCCGGCCCTGCCCCAAAGTCCTTTTTGAACGTGTGAACAAAATTGGTTGAGCCGGGCTTGGTTTGCGGGGTGAGAGTGGAAGCGGGCCTTCCCGCATAAACACGACTGGCGGCAACCAACTCGGTCTGCTCGGGAAACTCGCTCAGAATGCGCTCGTATTGAAGGCGGGCCTCCTTGGCGCGGCCCTGTTTGCGGTAGCATTCGCCCAGGCGAAAAATGGCGGTGGCGGCGTTGGTGCGATCCTGCGTGGAGGCTCGGATGGCCTCCTGGTACAACAAAATGGCTGCGCCGAGATCCTGATGCGCTTCTTCCGCGATTAGCCCCTTCTTCAGCGCTTCATTGAGATTGTCGGACGCAGCCAGAGCCGTGGCAAACCCCAAGACGACCAGACCCACCATGATCCCTCGCCAGACCGGCACAGTTCTTGCAGACCCATACCCCGGTTTCCAAGATCCCGCCGGACGGCAACCCTCCTTGGTCGCGCTCTTCCCCGCCGCATGCTCGGGAGATATTGAAATAAATTTAGCAGATAAAGTTGTCACGAAGTTGTTAAAAGGAGTAGGGGAAACTCGTAGGGTCAATCTTTTCATGATTGTTCCCGCCGAGGGGAACTAGGGGTGGATGAAAGGTCCAGTTTGTAACCCACGCCATGAACGGTTTTGATCCAGCGCGGATTATCCGGGTCGGGCTCAATTTTGGCGCGCAGTGTGGCAACGTGAGTATCCACCGTGCGCGTGGTGGGGAAAGTGGCGTAGCCCCACACCACATCGAGAAATCGGTCGCGGGAAACCGGGTGGCCCAGGGACTCGGCCAGCAGCCGAAGCATGGCAATCTCCTTGGGAGTTAGATGCAAGGGCTGGTCGTTTCGCCAGGCCTGTTGGCGGATGAAGTCCACATGGACATCATCGAGGGACAAGGCCCGCGGCGCGTTGCTCTGTTGGTGAATCCGTCGAAGAAGCGCGCGGATGCGGGCGAGCAACTCCTCCAGGCTGAAGGGCTTGACCAGATAGTCGTCGGCACCGGCATCCAAACCATCCACGCGGTCGGACACCTGCCCCTTGGCGGTGAGCATGATGACGGGCGTGGGATTTGCCAGGCGCCGAATTTCGTTGCACACGGTATAACCATCAAGCTTGGGCAGCATGACATCCAGAAGGATCAGGTCAGGCTTGTCTTCCAATACCCGCTTTAAGGCGGTTTCGCCGTCTGCTGCGGTGAGCACTCGGTAGCCTTCCCCCTCAAGGCAGTCCTTGAGGGTGTTGCGCATGGTAAATTCATCCTCGACGACGAGGACTCGGGACATGGGGTTCATGGTTGCTTGGGGGACTGGGTTGGTTGACTTGGTGAACAGGAAATCGAAGGGTAAACCGGCTGCCTTCGCCAGGTTGGCTTCGGAGCAGCACGGTGCCGCCATGGGCTTCCATGATGCGCTTGACCAGGCTCAGGCCGATGCCGACGCCTTGGGTTTGGCGTCGTAATTCCGACCCAAGCCGGTAAAAGCGGTCGAAAATTCTCTCATGCTCTTCCGCGCGGATTCCGGGGCCCTGGTCCTCCACCCAGAGTTGAATCCACACTTGCCCTGGTGCGTCGGCAGTTGCGGCATCCAGCCCAAGGATCACGGCGGCTCCTGTGGGCGAATGCTTGATGGCGTTGTCCACGAGGTTGATCAACGCCCGCTGAATGGACAGCGCGTGCAGTTGGGGATCGAGTTTGGACACGGCCTCGGCGTTGAGTTGGAGTTCGAGCCTCACCTGTTGCTCCTCTGCCAGCGGTCTCATGAGACAAGCCGTCTGCTCAACCAGCGCCAGCAGGTCGCACGATTCCACATCGCCCGCAGCGACTCCCTGTTCGCTGAGGGTGAAGTCCAAAATGTTCTGCACAAGCGCCGCCAGCCGCCGACATTCCCGTCGGATGTAAGTAAAATATTCCTTTTGCTTCTGAGGGTCGGTGATGCGCCCGCGCTCCATGCCCTCGGCCATCAACTGCAAGGAGGCTATCGGGGTGCGCAACTCATGCGAGACGCTTGCGGTGAAATTGCTTTGCTGCTCGTTGACTTGAATGAGGCGCAGCACTGCGCGCCGCGTGGAAATAAACCCCGCTACGGCCACGGCTGCTGCTGCCGCAATGAGAAGTCCGAATCCAACCGAGCGTTGCCGCATCCGGGAGTAAAGCTGTGAAGGGTCGGACAAGTGGAGGACCAGGGTAAATGGAAGCTCAAACGCCTCGCCGTTTGGTCCGGTGAATTTTAATTGGCTGGAATGCCCCGCCCAGGCCGTCAAACTGGGATTTTCTTCGCTGCCCGGGATGACCAGAACTTTCCCATGGAGTTCCGCCGTCAAGGCCAGGTACCGAGGGATTTGAATGGCCGCGGTGTTCAGCGCGGCCATAAACAGGTCTTCGACAACCGGTTGTGGGATCACCCGGACACGCCACGCGGGGTGAGTGTCGGTGTCCGCAGCCTTGTCGAAGTGTTCAATCGCGTTCATGGGAACCGGGGCGATGGTAACAAGATTGATGCCAGTGTCCGACTCGGTCCAAAAAGCACGGGGCCACTTGGAGGGTGGAGCTTCACTGGCCAAACGGTTGAGGAGCAATCGGACCGCTTCGCTCTGATGCCACAGCCGCACCAGTTCGGCGGACTTGTCATGGCCTTCGGCGTCGATTTCATCAGCCGCGCGGCTCAGTTCCTCTAGAATGTCCGGTATCAGAAAAGACGGCTGTTTCAGCGCATTCCACGCCACAGCCTCCAGCAGCGCGCTTGGCACGCCTTGGTCGTTGGTCAGCAATTGCGCGGCCCGGTAGCAGGCTAACTGGCTTAATGAGATGCCGCCTTCTGTCACGGTATGAGACTTCAAGTGTCTAAAATTTAACAAGCTGTGGAGTAGGTCCTGGCCATTTTGTCCAGCCGCCTGCAAACCCAACAACAAAAATTCCGCGTTGGCCTGCGCCTCAGGAGGCGGGCCGGAATAAATGAAATCTTCCAGAGCGGCGACAGCGGCTGTGTCATTTCCTTGAAACTGGGCGACCAGCGCGCTTTCCCACAAGACCGCATGATGGGCGGTCAGCGTCAGCCGCCAGGAAGCCGGTTGAGGACGGTGCAGATATGGCCGAGGAGACAACCATTCGCCCTTGCTGGACAGCACTGTTTCGGGAAGAAAAACCGATTCGGGACGCCACTGCGGATGGTCTCGAATCCAGTGTAAAAGGCGGCTTGCGTCAGTGTCCCGGTTTTGCGGCGAAGCCAACCCGAAGCGTTCGTGCTGAACCTGGTGCCAGGCGTGGGCTGCATGGGTGTAATCGGCGAGCTGTGTGGCAAAAACAGGTTCAATCGCCTCCGCCTTCTGCTGGACCATCGCGTTTCCCGCCTTTTGTGCGTCCTCATGGGTCGTCTGCCAATCCCAATGCAGCAAGAGAGCGCCGATTACCGCCAATGCCAGGACCGGCAGCAGGATCAGAATGCCTTGCCAGAAGAATTGAGGCTTGGTGGTTGAAGGTGGCTTGCCCATTTGGCGCGAGGTCAGGCAAGCCAGATGAGTGCCAAAGCCGATTCCACCGGTGGTCCTGAAGGACGCGCAGGGCTGTGTGTGGCAAGTGGCATGGTGTTGGGTTTCCCAGGTTGGTTTGTGAGCAAATTAGAAGCGATTGCGCGGCGCTTGTAAAGTGGCGCTTAATTTTTAAGAGCCTGTCTGAAAATTCCGCGGGCGTCCTGTTTTCAAGGAAAAGGTTGGA